>JASHVV010000278.1 GCA_030044385.1 Gammaproteobacteria bacterium | reverse complement strand
TACGCGATGATGAGGGAGCTGTACTGTTGCGTCGTGGTGGCGGTGTCGTTGACGTAGATCTGGTAGCGCCGCGCGCTGGCCTCGACCGCGCCCTTGGGACTGTCGGCGTTGGCCCCGGCGATGGCGGCCCGCACGTCCTCGAGCCCGATCCCGTACTTGAAGAGGGCCTCGGGGTCCAGGTCGATGCGGATTGCCGGCAGCGAGCTGCCGCCGATGGTCACATCGCCCACGCCCTCGATCTGCAGCAGCTTCTGCTGGATGATCGTCGAGGCGGCGTCGTATACCTGACCCGTGGTCAGCGTGCTGGAGGTGAGCGCAAGGATGAGGATGGGCGCATCCGCCGGATTCCAGGCGCGGTAGGTTGGATTCTGGCGCAGTGACGACGGCAGATCCACCCGCGCCGCCTCGATCGCCGACTGCACGTCGCTCTCGGCGCCGTGGATGTCGCGATTCAAGTCGAAGATCAGGACAATCCGCGCGCTGCCGACCCCGCTCTGCGAGGTCATCTCGTCGACGCCCGCGATGCCGCTCAAGTGCCTCTCGAGCGGTGTCGTCACACTGGTCGCGACCGTCTCGGGGCTGGCGCCGGGAAGCTGCGCCTGCACCACGATGGCCGGGAAATCCACCTCCGGCATGGAGGCGACGGGCAGTATGAAATACGCGACGATGCCCACCAGCGCCAACCCGCACGACAGCAGCGTCGTGGCCACCGGCCGCTTGATGAACGGCGTCGAGAGGCTCATCCGCGCGATTCAGCCGGTTGGGGTGGCAGTCCGCTCGGCGCATTGGCCCACTCCCGCGCCCGCCGCGCCAGCCGGTCGAAGAAGAGATAGATGACCGGCGTCGTGAAGAGCGTCAGGAGCTGGCTCAGGAGCAGGCCGCCCGTGATCGAGAGGCCGAGGGGCGAGCGGATCTCCGAGCCGGTGCCGGTGCCGAGCATCAGCGGCAGGGCGGCGAACAGCGCCGCCACCGTGGTCATGAGGATCGGCCGGAAGCGCAGCAGCGCCGCCTCGTAGATCGCCTCCAGGGGCGGCTTGCCGCCTTCGCGCTCGGCCGTGAGCGCGAAATCGATCATCATGATCGCGTTCTTCTTGACGATGCCGATGAGGAGCACGATGCCGATGATGGAGATGATGTTGAGGCTCTGTCCCGCGATCATCAGCGCGAGCAGCGCGCCGATGCCCGCCGACGGCAGCGTCGACAGGATCGTCAGCGGATGGATGTAGCTCTCGTACAGCACGCCGAGCACGATGTATACCACGGCAATGGCCGCAAGGAGCAGCAGCACCTCGCTCGTCAGCGAGGACTCGAAGGCGAGCGCCTCGCCCTCGAAAGTCGTGCCGATGCTCACCGGCAGCCCGATGTCGTGCTCCGCCTGGCGGATGGCGGTCACGGCCGCCCCGAGCGACGCCCCGGGCGCGGTGTCGAAGGAGAACATGGCCGCCGGGAACTGGCCCAGATGATCGATCGAGAGCGGCGCGCTGTGCACACCGATGTGCGCGATCGAGCCGAGGGGCACCTGCCCGCCGTCGGACGAGGGCAGATAGATGTAGTTGAGCGAATTGACCGTGTCATCGACCGAGGGATCGGCCGTCATGATCACGCGGTAGTCGTTCGACTGGCTGTAGATGGTCGCGATGATGCGCTGGCCGAAGGCATCGTAGAGCGCATTGTCGATGGTGGCATCGGTGATGCCGAGGCGCGCGGCGGTGGTGTGGTCGATGTCCACCTCGGCCGTGAGCCCTTGATCGAGGTACGTCGTCGACACGTGCGCCAGCGCCGGCGAGTGCTGGAGCGCCGCGAGCAGCTTCGGCACCCAGGGATCGAGGATCGCGCGCTCCGCGGCGCCCAGGATGAACTGGTACTGGGCGTTGCCGACGATGGAGCTGATCGTCAGGTCCTGCACCGGCTGCAGCGCCAGCGTGATGCCGGGCACCTGCCGCGCCTCGTCACGCACCCGCTCCATGACCTCGGTGAGCGAGTCGCTGCGATCCTCCTTGGGCTTCAGGTTGATCAGCATGCGGCCATCGTTGACCGTCATGTTGGTACCGTCTATCCCTACGTAGGAGGTCAGGCTGTCGACGTCCGGGTCCTGGAGGAGGACATGGGCCAGCATCTGCTGGCGGCTGATCATGTCGTGGAAGGAGATCGACGGCGGCCCTTCGGTGGTGGCCTGGACGAGCCCGGTGTCCTGCAGGGGGAAGAAACCCTTCGGGATCACGACGTAAAGCAGCACGGTCAGCACCAGCGTGCCGGCCGCGATCCACAGGACCAGCGTCTGATGCCTCAAGGTCACATCGAGCGCCCGGCTGTAGGCGGCGATGAGGCGGTTGAACCACTCCTCCGCCTTGCGCTGAAACGTCCCCTGCTCGCGCTCCGTCTCCTCGTGCGTGCGCAGCATCTTCGCGCACAGCATCGGTACCAGGGTGAGCGAGACCACGGCGGAGATCAGGATCGAGATCGCCAGCGTGATGGCGAACTCGCGGAAGAGCCGGCCGACCACCTCCTGCATGAAAAGCAGCGGGATCAGCACCGCGATCAGCGAGATGGTGAGCGAGACGATGGTGAAGGCGATCTCGCCCGAGCCCTTGAGCGCCGCCTCCAGGGGCTTGTCGCCTTTCTCGATGTGACGGGAGATGTTCTCGATCATGACGATCGCATCGTCCACCACGAACCCGGAGGCGATGGTGAGGGCCATCAGCGACAGGTTGTCGAGGCTGAAGCCGCAAAGATACATCACCGCGAAGGTGCCGATGAGCGACACCGGCACCGAGAGACTCGGAATGATGGTCGCGGGGATGTTGCGCAGGAAGAGGAAGATCACCATTACGACGAGAGCGACCGCGAGGGCGAGCTCGAACTGCACGTCATTGACGGACGCACGGATGGTGTTCGTCCGGTCCGTCACCACGGACAGGTTCACGCCCGCGGGGAGCGAGGCGCTCAGCTGCGGCAGCAGCGCCCGAACGCGGTCGACGACCTGGATCACGTTCGCGCCGGGCTGGCGCTGGATGTTCACGAGCACTGCCGGGGTGTTGTTCACCCAGCTCGAGAGCTCCGTGTTCTCGTCGCCCTGGACGACCCTGGCGACGTTCTTGAGATACACCGGCGAGCCGTTCTGGTACGCGACGATGAGATTGGCGTAGCCGGCGGCCGTCGTGATCTGATCGTTGGCGTCGATCGTGTAGGCGTGCGCGGTCCCGTCGAAGTTACCTTTGGGGGCATCGGTCGTGGAATTGGAGATGGTCGTGCGCAGGTCATCGACGTTCAGCCCGTAGGCGGCGAGCTGCTGCAGGTTCGCGTAGATCCGCACCGCCGGCCGCGGCGCCCCGTTCAGGCTCACGAGGCCGACGCCCGAGAGCTGGGATATCCGCTCCGCAATGCGGGTGTCGGCGAGGTCCTCCACCTGCGTGATGGGCATGGATTGGGAGGTGAGCGCGAGCGTGAGGACCGGCGCGTCGGCCGGATTCACCTTGGCGTAGATCGGCGGCGCGGGCAGGCTCTGCGGCAGCAGGCTGTTCGAGGCGTCGACGGCCGCCTGCACCTCGGCCTCGGCCACATCGATGTTGAGATTGAGCGCGAACTGCAGCGTGATGACCGAAGCGCCGGCCGAGCTGACCGAGGACATCTCGTTGAGGCCCGGCATCTGCCCGAACTGCACCTCGAGCGGCCCGGTCACCGTCGCCTCCATGACATCGGGGCTGGCGCCGGGCAGGAACGTCTTCACCACGATCGTCGGGTAGTCGACCTCGGGCAGCGTGGAGACCGGCAGCAGCAGGTAGCCGATCGCCCCGAGGATGACGATGGCCACCATCAGGAGCGAGGTGGCGACGGGCCTCAGGATGTAGAGGCGGGACGGATTCATCGTCAGGTGGCCGCGCCGGGCTTCTGTCCCGAGGCGCCGCAGCCGAGGCGGGCGTAGATCTTGGCGAGCCGCTCGGCCCGGGTCCCGGTCGCGCTCTTCATCATGCCGGTGATGCGCGCACAGCGCTCCGTGGTCGAGCCGCCATGGCCATGGGCGCCCCTGGCCCCGCCATAGGTCGAGGCGGCAGGCGCCTTCTCACCGGGGAGCAGCACTTTCGCTCCGTCGCGAAGCTGGTCGGCGCCGTCGGTGACCACGGTCTCCCCTGCCGTCAACCCCTTCGTGATAGCGATCAGGTTGCCGTCCGTGGGACCCGTCACCACCGTGCGCATGGTGACGGTGTGATCGGGATTGACGATGTAGACGAAGTTGCTCGAGGGACCGTTCTGCACGGCGGCGCCGGGCACCACCACCTGGTTCTTGAGCGTGGTGACGACCAGCTTGATGTTGACGAACTCGTCCGGGTAGAGCGCGAGGTTCGAGTTGTCGAACATCGCGCGCATGTTGAGCGTCCCGGTGCTCGTGTTGATCTCGTTGTCGACGCTCGCCAGCGTCCCGGTGGCGATCACGTCCTGCATGTTGCGATCGTAGGCCTCCACGGACAGCTTGTCGCCCTGGCGCACCTGGCCGAAGACCTGGCTCAGGTCATTCTCCGGCACGCTGAACTCCACCGACATCGGCTGCATCTGCGTGACGTTCACGATCTGCTGGCTCTGGTCCGCCTGCAGGAGGTTGCCGAGGTCGACCTGCCGCAGGCCCACGAGCCCCGCGACCGGCGAGGTGATCTGGCACCAGCTCAGGTTGAGCCTCGCCGTCTCCACGGCGGCCTGATCGGCCACTACCGCGGCCTCATCCCCGTGTACCGTGGCGATCTGGTCGGTATAGGTCTGCGCCGCGATGGCGTCCTCCGCCAGCTCCCGCTTGTAGCGGGCGAGGTCGATGCGGGCGCCGGCGAGCGTCGCCTGATCCTTCTCGAGCTGGCCCTGCGCGGAATCGAGCGCCGCCTGATACGGCCGCGGATCGATCTGCGCCAGGAGCTGGCCCGCCTTGACCATCTGCCCTTCCTTGAAGGCGATCTTGACCAGCACTCCGGTGACCTGCGGGCGCACGGTGACCGTCGCGAGCGGGGTCACGGTGCCCAGCGCATCGATGACGACGGGGACGTCCGCCGTGGTGGCCTGGCCGACTCCGACCGGCATCGGGCCGCCCATCATGGCGAATCGGCCGCCCGTCCGGGCGGGCTGACTGGCGATGCGGTGATGGATCAGCCAGGCAAGCCCGATGACGACCACGGCCAGCCCGGCGAGCCAGGCGAGGCGGCGGCGGCTGGCCGGTTGATGTCGGGTGGGAGAGGAAACCGGGCTCGACTGGCGGTCGACGGTGGGTTCTTCGAATACGTCTGGGGTCATGCCGTTGTCCATAGCGACTCAACTTCGCGCGCGTCACGGCCGCCTACCGGCCGCCTCGACCGCCGGATGCGGCCGCCGATCGTCGTCTCATCGCCTCAGGAGGGTGGAAATGAATCGGGTGATGGCCGTGCCTTGGACAAGGTTCGCTGCGGTCTGTTCCGGCGGGCAGCCTACCACCTATCGTCCCGCCGGCGGCCGCGGCGCGGCGGGAAATTTCCAAAGATATGTCAATGCATTGCAACAACGCAAGAGCCGGCCGCCACGTGGCTCTACGGCCTCCGGTCATGCGGTGGGCGGCGCCTCGTAGAACAGCCCCTCAGGCAGGAACGCTGGCGCGAGCGCCTCGCGATCGGCGGGTGAGACGCCGCAAGAAGCATAGACCTCGCGCCATTGGCGTACGACGGCTACCACTTCCTCAATGGCCGAGCGCGCTTCGAGCTCGCCGAGTCCGAAGCGTTTCGAGTAGCTGACCAGATTGTAGATGCTCGCGGCGCGTCCGAAGCGCCCGACGGTGAGCGCAAGATCGCGCCGCTCGATGCTCACCTTGGGCGAAGGCACGAGATCGTAGGCAGGTGACAGTCGCCATCCGCGCGGAGTACGAATCAAAGCGTGATTGCGAGGGTGGTCGTCGTCATTGGTGACGGCTGCGTTGAAGACCATTCGTCGGAAGAGCTCGGCGCAATCGGCCTCGGGCCGCTCCACCCAGCGGCGCAGTGCGTCGGCGAGCAGAGGGTACGACCAGCGATCGCGGTCGAGATGGCTGTCGCCGGTATCGAGTACGGTGAGTCCGCTCACCACGCCGTAACGATGGTAGCCTCTCTCCACCCACTGCCGATCGAAGCGCTCGAGCAGCAGAACATCGAGGGAGCCGACCCTTTCAATGCGCGCACGCACCGTGTTGATGCCGGCGCGCGCAGCAAGCGCAAGCGTTGCGAGCTCGACGCGCTGCATGTTCCATCGGTCACCCTGCAGCGGAAACTTTGCAAGATACAGCACATCTTGAGCTTCGAGGGTCGCTTTCGGGCGCGCCCCTCCCAGAGAGGTGCCGGGCTGCAGATGTTGCAGGAGCTCCGAGGCAACCGGCTCGCGATCCTCGATCTTCTGTGCGACCGCAACGAGCTGCTCGAGCTGATGAGTCTGGTTGTAGGCTCGCACCGGAGCCGGCGGCTGCGCCTTGAGTCCGAAGCTCAAGTAACCCGCCCCATCCTGCGGGCCATGCAGCAGGTAGTCGATCTCCTCGAAATCATCGGGTGCGCGTCCGAGTCGATATTCGATGACTCGTCGCCCCCAAGCATCCGGCGCAGCATCGCGTACCGCGCCGGGGATACCCTTGAGCGCGGTGAATTCGAAGACCTCAGCAGCCAACGGTAGCTTGAATGGATCGAAGGAGACTGCGTCGGGACGATTCAGATATCGGTCACCGTACCGAAAGCGTCCAACTCGGGTTCCATCGCGCAACGTGAGCACCCGCAGCACTGCAGCCGGCACGATGTCGAGCGTGCCGGGAAGCTGAACGTATATATAAGCTTCTCGCTCAGAAGTCATAGTCCGTATCCGTGGTGCCGCGCGCGCGTTGCGGCCGGCGAGCTGCCTCAAGAGACTTTCCATGCGAGTCCTGGTCAGGATCAGCGACGGACTCGAGTGCGCCATCGAGTCCCAGGGCCCATAGGACAGAGGCCAGGGCCACGACAGAGGTGCCCGGCTTACCCTGCTCGATGGCGGTGAGCGTGTTCCGGTTGATTCCCGCCTTGCCCGCGAGCGTCGCAATGGACCAGGAGCGACGCAGTCGCGCAGTGCGGATTCGATCGCCGAGGCGCTCCAGGCGCTCCGTCACAGGAAGGGGAACGGAGAACTTGTTCATAAAATAGGCGTAAAATAGTATAACGCCTATTATAATGACAAACCCCTGCCGTGCAAGCACGAATGCATCTGGGCAAGCGGCAGCACTGGGCGATTACTACGGCTCCGCCTTCGGCTCTGATGCCACGGTTTGCACGCTCTCAGGCTCCGCCCCGCCCGAGCCGTTTTGCCCGAAGGAAGAGGCGTCGATGTGGTGGCGCTCGATCAGGTCGTAGAGCGTCGGGCGCGTGACACCCAGGAACTCCGCGGCACGGGAGACGTTGCCGCGGGCGACCGCGAGCGCCTGCCGGGCCGCCTGCACTTCCGCGCGCTGGCGCGCGACCCGCAGGTTGAGGTATTCGGGATCCTCCCCCGGATCCTTGAGGCCGAGGTCGTTGGCCGTCACGACGACGCCGTCCGCCATGATGACGGCGCCCTTGATGCGGTTCTCGAGCTCCCGCACGTTGCCGGGCCAGGGGTGCGCCTGAATGGCGCGGATGGCGTCGGGTGCGAGGCCGCGGGTCGTCTTGCCGAAGCGCTCGGACATCTTCTGCAGCAGGACTTGCGCGATGAGGAGGCTGTCGCCCTGCCGGTCGCGCAGCGGCGGCACCTGGATGGTGACTTCGCTGATGCGGTAGTAGAGATCCTCGCGAAACCCGCCCTTGCCGGTCAGCGCCTCGAGCTTGCGGTTGGTGGCGCAGACGAAGCGCAGATCGAGCGGAATGGGCGCGCGCCCGCCGATTCGCTCGACCGTGCGCTCCTGCAGCACGCGCAACAGCTTCGCCTGCAGTGAGACCGGCATCTCGCCGATCTCATCGAGGAACACCGTGCCCCCGTCGGCCGCCTCCAGCTTGCCCGGCGTGCGCTGTGCCGCGCCGGTGAACGCCCCTTTCTCGTAGCCGAATAGCTCGCTCTCGAGCAGCGTGTCGGGGATGGCGGCGCAGTTGATCGGCACGAAGGCCTTGTGCGAGCGTCCGGACAGCCGGTGCACGGAGCGTGCGATCAGCTCCTTGCCGGTGCCGCTGTCGCCGAGGATGAGCACGGTGGCGCCGCTCGGTGCCACTTTCTCCACCGCGCGGCAGACGCTTCGCGTTGCGTCACTGACGCCGATGATGCCCTCCAGCGCCATGGCCCCGGTCCGCTCGCGCAGCCGGCGGTTCTCTTCCTCCAGCTCATGGATGCGGAAGGCGCGCCGCACCACGATGGAGAGCACGCGGGCATCGAGCGGCTTGTAGTAGAAATCGACGGCCCCGAGCCCCACCGCCGCGACCGCGAGCTCCCGTGCATCGTGCTCGGTCATGGCGATGATCTTGATATCCGGGGCGAGCTGCAGGATCTGGCGCAGCAGCTCCAGGCTCCGGGAGGCCACCTCCGGCTGGCACGCGGCCCCGAGGTCGAACAGCACGACCTCCGGCTCCAGGCGGCGCACCTGCGCCAGCGCCTGCTCCGAGGTTTCCCCAGAAGTGACCTCGAGGTCGGAGAACACCGCCTCGAGCTCGTGGCGCAAAGTCCTGTCGTTCTCCAGGATGAGCAGCTTCCGGTGCAGAATCTCGGCGGCCATGGGATTCCGGTGCGAAGAGTCGTCCGATTTTACAGTAGTGTGTAAAGAGTTGCTCGCAGACCCTCGTGCGGCTCATCACATAATCCGCTCGTACAGTCGGGCAGCGCGGCCCGCAGGCTAGACTGCGGAGCGTGAACGCAATCCCGCCAACGAGCCCCTGCGCGGCCACCGGGCGCGCCTTCCGGCCCGCGCTGGCGGTGAGGATGGGACTCCTGGTCGCCGCCCTCTTCGTCGAGAAATCCGCTCTCAGCCTGGCGGTCGATTTCCGGCTCGCCGACGCGGCTCGCGGGCCCGCGGCGGCTCTCAGGCTCGCGCAGCACTTCGGGCTGCGCTTCGCGGTGTCATTTGCCGTAGCGCTCGCCTTCTTCATCTACGCTCGCATGGACGAGCCGCTGTTGCAGGTCAACGCCGAGGCGCGCGAGGCGCCCGTGCGGCCCGCCTGGCTGGCGCTCCACGCCGTGTTGATGTCTGCCGTGGCTGCAGCTCTTTACAACCTCTACGGCAATCACGGCGCCCATCCGCCCTTCGCGCTGCTCGCCTGCGCGGCGGTCCTCCTCAGCGCCGGGGGGACGGTTGCCCTCCTGATGGGACTGGCGCCGTGGCCACTCTGGCGACGCGCCGCGGCGGCCACCGGCAGGCGGTGGGCGTATGCCGCCCTCGCGGCGGCGGCGGCCACTGGGGCGATCATCTGGAGCCAGGAGCTCTGGGCGCCGACCGCGCGGCTGACCTTCGAGTTGGTGCGCGCGGTGCTCGCGCCCATCCTGCCGGCACTGCAGGCCGATGCGGCGACCCGGATCCTGCGTACCCCGCATTTTGCGGTAGCCATCTCCAGCCTCTGCTCGGGGCTCGAGGGGGTGGGCCTGATGCTCGCCTTCTGCTCGGCCTGGCTGCTCTTCTTCCGCGCCGAATACCGTTTCCCACGTGCCCTGCTCATCATCCCGGCAGGCGTGCTGCTCGTGTTCGCACTCAACGTCCTGCGCATCGCGGCCCTGGTGCTGATCGGCAACGCCGGTTACCCCTCGATCGCGATCTACGGATTTCACTCCCAGGCCGGGTGGATCGCGTTCAACGGCGCGGCCTGCGCGGTCGCGTTCGCCAGCCGGCGCAGCCGGTGGCTGGATCGCGCCGTGAAGCGCAATGATGCCAGCCTGACATCCAACTCCACCGCGGCCTACCTGCTCCCCTTCCTCGCCTTCCTGGCGGCGGGCATGATCTCCCGCGCGAGCTCGAGCGGCTTCGAGACCTGGTACGCGCTGCGTCTCATCGCAGCCGTCGCGGCGCTCGTCATCGGCTGGCGGCCGCTCTCCCGCCTGGATTGGCACTTCGGCTGGCGAGGAATAGCCGTGGGCGCCGCCGTGTTCGTGCTCTGGCTGGCCGCCTCGCGCCTCTTGCTCGCTCCCCATGGCATCCCGGCGCCCCTCGCCGCGATGCCGGCCGCGGCGCGGAGCCTCTGGATAGGCACGCGCGGCCTCACGGGAATCCTCGTGGCGCCACTCGCCGCGGAGTTGGCGTATCGCGGATATCTGATGCGACGCCTGCGGGCCGGGGACTTCGAGTCGGTGGCCTTTGGATCGATAGGCTGGGCGCCGCTGCTCCTCGCCGCCGCCGCATCCGGCGTGCTCCACGGGGCCCTTTGGCTGCCGGCGACCGCGGCGGGCCTTGCCTACGGCCTCGTACTCATCCGCACCGGCCGCATGGGGGAAGCCGTCGCGGCTCACGCCACCAGCAATCTACTGCTGGCGGCCTGCGTTCTCGCGGCGGGCCAGTGGCAGTTGTGGCAGTGATCTGCCGCCGGCGTCGGTGCGCGCAAACAACTCCTCGCTCAACACGCCTTCCAGCACCTTGCGCGCGCCGCTGCGGCTGAAGGTATGGTCGCCGCTCTCGATGAGCCGCACGCGCAGGCGATCGCGCAGGCGTTTGACTGCGGAGCCGGCCTCGAGTCTCAACACCTCGATTCCGGGCTCTCCCTTGGCAAAGACGATCACCATGCGCACGCCGCGGGCGGCGATCCGCTCGAGCTCGCGGCCGAGATCCCACGCGGGTCGCCAGCCGACGAGCCGCAGCAGGTCCCGGGCCAGGAACCGGACCCCGACGAGCAGTCTGCGGAGGAACATCTTGCCGATGTAGGCGACATCGACCTGGCCGGTGACGAGCCGGCGCCAGTTGCGCAGCGACAGTGCGCGCTCCCGGTATACGGCCGGAGTGTGCACCAGATCGGAGAGCTGCACGTCCCGCACGCTCGCGCCCTCGGGCCAGAAGAAGGTCTCGGGATTCACCATCAGAATCCGGTTCACCGCGAGACCTGCCGCGGCGGCACGGAAAGCGTGATATGCCCCGGAGCAGAGCCCCACCAGCGTCACTTCGCCGCAGCGATGAGCCGCGCGCATGTAATCCACCGCGCAGCGGATGTCGGTGATGGCGTCGAGGGGAAAGACCTCGTTGCCAGGGCGTCCCGGCCTGGCGGGGCTGTCACCGAGACCGGACAGATCCATCCGCAGGACATGGTATCCCAGGCGTGCCCAACTGCGCGCGAGCGACACATACATGCGGCTCGCGCCGATGTGATGGTCGGCGCCCGTATTGAGAAGGACCACGGCACGACGCCGTGTCTCATCGAGACGCGGCTCGGTGATGATTCCGAAGAGCGTTCCCGCATCGGCATCGAGCAATGCCGGCCGCTCGGTGAGCGCCGAGCGCGGCGAGTCGTCCTCTCCGGGCACGACCAGCACGGGCGACCGTTGCGCCCAGGAGGCCGAGCCACGGGTCGCGTGGCCGTCGCTACTCGCACGGGGCGCGCGCTGCAGCCGCGAGAGCCACTGCGTCGTCGTCGCCAACATCCCGTCCGCCATCGCAGCGAGGTGAGGCGCGGTCACCATCATCTCGACGAAACCGGGGAGCGAGTGATACTCGACGTTGACCCCCTTCGCGCCGAGAGTCTGCGGCCAGCCGCGGGCGACCGGCAGGTCACTGCGGTCGATCAGCAGGATATCGGTGACGCTGGAGATCTCGAGGTCCATGGCGTCCGCCGTCGCAAGATGCGCCGTGGTGGCGCTAGACAGCATGTAGCCGCTCACCTCCATGCCGCTGACAGCCGCCTCCGACTCGGCCGCTGCCGATCCTCCGGCGGACGCTTGCACCGCCTCAGCCGCCTCCGCCGCGAGCAACGCCGTTCTCGCTTCCCGCAGGTACTTGCGTCCGTTGACGACCGGCGCGACCAGCGCGAGGGCGTCCACCTGGCACTCCCCGGCGGCGAGCGTGGCCAACAGGGCTCCCAGCCTAAATCCGAGCAGGCACACTCGCGCCACACCGGTTCGGCGGCGCAACTCCGCGATCGCATGAGCGATGTCCCGTGTCCACGCCTCGACCTGGTCGGCGGCCGGATCGAGGTCGGCGGAATCTCCGGTCCCGAGGTAATCGAATCGCAGGGTTGGAATGTCGAGCGCCGCGGCGGCGGCGGCAAAGCCGCGAATGCTGCGATGGGCGCAGAGCGCTTCGTAACCGAAGGGCTTGCAGACGACTACGCCCCAGTCAGGCGCATCCTTCCCCCCGGCGTGATGCAGCCAGCCGAAGAGCTGTTGATCCCCGGAGGGAAAGTAGAGCGGCTCCTCGCCGTTCGCAGCGACTACGGCGCCACTCTCCTCGATCGGGCTGGCGCTCAGGGCTCCCTCCGACTCAGGCGGGCACGAATAGCTCGACATACGACCCGATGTGTCCATCGCGCATCTCGACCAGGTCCACGAGCTCGGTCGGCACGCTCGCCCCCGTGATCCGGGAGTGGATACCGGCCCGCCAGTGCACGGCGGCCCGGTCACCGTCGATCACCATGGAGAGAATCTCATGGCGGGTGAGCCTGAAAGTCTTCACGAGCACGGCGAGCCAGGAGCGGACCTCGTCGGTGCCCCGTGCCGCCAGCGCGATCGGCTTGCCGTCGCTCGAGCCGGAGATCTTGAACAAGGCGTCAGGGCCGAAGAGCGCGCAGAGCCGGTCGAGGGAGCCGGCGGCGCGCGCGTCGTAGAGCTCCCGGAGCAGCCGCTCGAAATCGGCGCGCCCGGCGCCGCGTGTGTGGGTTTGCGGCATGAGCTTCAATCGAGCAGTGCGCGGATGTCTGCGCCCATCTGGCGATAAGCCTCGGCCCCGTACGGAATCACGGCCCCCAGTGCGTAAAACAGGTGAATCATACCGGAGTGGCAGCGATAGCTCGCGGTCACGCCCGCGCTTTTGAGCCGCGCGACATATTCCGCCCCCTCATCCCGCAGCGGGTCGCACTCGGCGGTGTGAACGCAGGTCGGCGGCAGCCTCTCGAGCCGCTGCCCCCGGAGCGGGGAAACGCGGGGATCGCCCGGATCCACCGATTCCCCCAGGTAGTGCCGCAAATCGTGCTCCAGCGCCTCCCGATCGAGGAAGTGGCCCGAGCCGAAGGCCTTCCAGGAGGCGGTCTCGGCGTGATAGTCGAGAATCGGACAGAGGAGGAACTGCAACGCGACGCGGGGCTGCCCCTCGCCTGCCAGCGTCTGGGCCACCACCGCGGCGAGGGTAGCCCCGGCCGAATCGCCGCAGACCCCGAGGCGGCGGCCGTCGATGCCGAGTGGCCGCGCCTGTGCTGCGATCCAGCGCGTGGCCGCACAGGCATCCTCCACCGCCGCGGGAAAGCGGGCCTCGGGCCCCAGCCGGTAGTCCACCGAAACCAGCCGACAGCCGCTCGCATTGGCCAGGGAGCGGCAGATGCGGTCGTGGGTCTCGAGACTGCCGGCGACGAATCCGCCGCCATGGAAGTAGACGAGCCCCGGCAGGAGGCCCGTGGGCGCGCCCGCGGGCGTGTAGATCCACGCCCGCAGCGGACCTGCAGGGCCGGGGATCGATCCCACCTCGACACGGGTGACCGGCTCCGGCTCGCCCCCGAGCGCCAGCAGCCGCTCGATGGCGGCTCGGCGCTCCGCAACGCTGAGCCCGCCCGCGCTGCGCGGCGCGGTGACTGCCAACCTGTCGAGGAACCGCTTGACCTGTGGATCGAGAGACAACTTGGCCCAGGAGCCTGGCTAGAGGCCGAGCGCGCTGCGCGCGGACGCCGGCCAACGCGTCGGATCGAGGCCGTGCACGCAGAAGAGCGCCACCACCAGACGATCCATGCCGAAGGCGACGCAGCTCGTATGAGCCGGCGCACCGTCCCCGCCCTCGATACCCCAGGTGATCCCGAAGTGGTCGCGATGATAGTTGAAGCTCATGCAGGCGGTCGGCTTCGCACCGTCGTGGTAGGGGATCAGGAGCTCGAACTTCAGCGATTGCTGCCGCTGGCTCACCGCCATGATCTGCCCGACACGGCCGAAGAAAGGATCGCTCGCCACATCGAGCTGACAGGGAAGCGCGAGCTCGCCGGCGAGCCGCTGCGCGCGGCTCATCCACTCCTCCCGAAATGCCTGGATGGCTTCGGGGGAGCCGATGCGCACGAACTCGCGCATGCGGAAGGACTGCAGGCGATCGAGCGCGCGCGACGGCTCGCGGCGGAAGCAGTCCGCGGCCACGTCGAAAATCCACCCGTCCTGCGGCAGCCGGCCCCGCTCCGCGGCGAGCGGGTACACGGGATAGCAGGCCGCGGGCGATAACACGAGATCCGAGGGCGCGAGCGAGCGCGTCCAGTCGCCGCCGGATTCATGGCTGTCGGCGGCGGCGCGAACCTCGGCCTCCGTGCCGTGCAGCGCGCACACGCAGCCGAGGAGGTTGGGAAAGCTCTTGAGATAGCCGGACTTCTCGAGTTGCGAGCGGCTCATCACCGGCGGGAAGCGCAATACCTCCGCGCGCGGATCGCGTTCCCGCGTGATGAAGGCCGTCAGGCGCTGCAGCACGTCCTCGTAAAGCCCCGTGCGTGCGTATACGCCGTCGGCTCCGATCCGATGAAAGAGCGCCGCCCGGACGGGCTCCAACGGGTCGGCGGCGGAAGATTCCGGCAGCGGTGAGCTCATGCGTCGCGGCCCCTCAATCGCTCAGGGAGCCCGGGACCGGTGCCAGCAGCGAGCTGCCGGCGAGGCTCGAGAGGATGCGGTCGTTGTTGATCATGAGGGGCGATGACAGCACGTCGCGCAACTGCCGCTCGACGCTGAACTCACTGTCGCAGCGGTAGCCCGAGAGCCCGCAGACGCGCATCGCGGTGAGCACGGCGGTGACCGCCAGCTCCGAGACCTCGACCTTGGTCAGGGTGATCTGCGATTGGAAATCGAGTGCGCCGAGCGCCTTGACATCGTCCATCCGGCTCTCGTACGCCCGCAGGGAGTTGGCGAGGACACCCCGCAACGTGCGCAAGGTTGACAGCACGCGAGTGAGCTGCGGCGCCCCCGGAGGCGTCTGGCCGCCGGCATGGCGCGCAGCGTGGCGCACGAAAGCCTGCGCCCGGGCCGCGGCACCCGCCGCGATGCCGGCCCAGACCGAGCCCCAGAAGAGGTGTGCGCACGGCACCATGGTCTGCGCGTGAATGGCTTCGTAAGGCTCCGGCAGGACCTGGCCGGCGGCGCCCGAGGCCTCGAGGGTATACCCCTCGCTGCACGTGCCGCGCATGCCGAGGGTATTCCAGCTCTGCAGGCGCGTCAGGGTGTAATCCTCCTTGAGAAAGGCAACCAACACCTGATCGGAAGAGTCGGCGTCGGCGGCCCGGCGCGCGGTCGTCACGATGCCGTCCGCCTGCGAGCCGTAGGAGATGACACTCGCCCGCCGCTCCAGATGGATCCGGCCGTCGCGATGCTCGACCGCCGCCTCGCTGGAGCGGACGTTGCCGCCGCCCTGGCCCTCCGTGGTGGATGAAGCCAACAGCAGCTGCTCCGCGCACAGGCGCCGCAGCAGGCGCTCGATCGCCTCACTCCCCCGCCCATGGCGCACGAGGCAGGCGACCTTCACCTGATGCATCGCATAGATCATGGCCGTCGAAGAGCAGGCCTGCCCCAGCCGGTAGCAGACATCGGCAATCTCGCGTACGGCCGCGCCTTCGCCGCCCAGGGATGAGGGTACGCCGATACCGAGCAGCCGCTGTGCCTTCACGGCGGTGAAAGCCTCCGCCGGAAATCGCGGCACCGAGTCGACCTCGCCCGCATATCGGGCAGCCACGGCGGCCACGGCCACGGAACGCTCGCCGAAGCCCGCTCCAGCGAGGCCCGGAGCGGCCGCGGCGGGAGGTGCGACGGATGAATCGTTCACAAAGCGGTCCTCGCTGGGTTCTAATTCTTAGCTGACGCTGGTATAGATAAACGTCCGGCCCGGTGATTATTAACGCACAAAAGCCGGGCCAGCCGCCAGTACCCGATCACACAACGCAACGAGAGAAACCATGCCGCTCGAAGTCGAGCACCGCGGCTCGCCCGCCCGCTCTCCTGCAGCGGGAAGTGTCATGATCGGGCTGCTGAACAATATGCCCGACTCGGCGCTCGAGGCCACGGAGCAACAGTTCGGCGCCCTGCTGCGCGCCGCCGCAGGTCCCCAGACGGTGCGGCTGCGATTCTCGAGCCTGCCGGAGCTGCCGCGCGGGCCTGCGGCGCGGGAGCGGATCGATTCGAGCTACTGGACGCTCGATGAGTTGCTCGCGCAACGTCCCGACGCGCTGATCGTCACGGGCACGGAACCGCGCTCTCCCGCGCTGGAGCGGGAGCCTTACTGGGAGCGGCTGACCCGGCTCATCGACTGGGCCGAGGCACACACGGCATCGACCGTCTGGTCGTGTCTCGCCGCGCACGCCGTCGCGCAGGCGCTGCAGGGTGTGCGCCGCCGGCGGCTCGAGGAGAAGCGCTTCGGCGTCTTCGAGCACCGGATCTGCGCGGAACATCCCCTCGTCCAGGGCATCCAGGCGCCGCTCCTCACGCCGCATTCCCGCTGGAACGATCTGCCGGCAGACGCACTCGAGGCGGCAGGCTTCACGGTCCTCAGTTTCTCGGACCGCAGCGGCGCGGATCTCTTCGTCAGCGCGGGCCGCAGCCTCCTCGTCTGCTTCCAGGGCCACCCGGAGTACGAGCCCACCACCCTCCTCAAGGAGTACCGGCGTGACGTCGGCCGCTATCTGCGCCGCGAGCAGCCGGCATGGCCCACCCTGCCCCACGGCTACTTCACCCCCGAGGCGGTGCAGCTCATCGACGCCTTCCGCGGACGTGCCGAGTCGGCGCGGGACCCGGAGCGGCTGGCGGAATTTCCCATGGCGCCGCTCGCCGCCGGGCTCGAGGCCCGGTGGCAGCCCGCAGCGGTGTCGATTTACCGTAATTGGCTCGAATATGTCGCGCTTGCGAAAGAGCGCACACGCAAGCCCGCGGTCGCCGGGGTATGATCGGAGCCGAGAGCGAACCGCATGAGCAACAGTGAAGCGGGCCGAGACCCGATATCCCCCGTGACGACGCGCGAGCGGCTGTTGGTCCTCGTGCGCAAGGCGATGGGCGCCCCGGGCGCCAACCGTCCGCTGGCCGTCGATGCGCGGCTCCCGGAGCTCGGTATCAGCTCGATCAAGATGGTGGCGCTCATGCTCGCCATCGAGGCCGAGTTCGACCTCACCATCGCCCAGTCGGAGATCACCCCGGAGAACTTCGCCTCCATCGCCTCCATCGAGGCGATGTTGGAGCGTATCCTGGGTTAGATCAGTCTGGCAGCGTCGAGCGCCGCGACGAGCTCATCGACGTCCGCAACCGTCGCCTCGCCGTGGGTGGCGCAGATTCTGATCACCTCGCGTCCTTCGAGCTTTGCGACCGCCACCCATGCGCGGCCCGACGCCAGCACCCGGCGCGCGACCTCGCGGATGGGCGCGGACCCGCCCGGCGGCGTCACGCAGAGCACCGCCAGCCGCGAATCGTTGGCGATCGACCAGCCGCGCGCGCGCAAGCGCTCCCGGACCCGGTCGATGAGCTCGACCGCCCGCTCCACGTGCGCGGCATAGCCGCTCCACCCCGCCGCGGCGAGCGCCAGAAACAGCCTCAAGCCCATGAAGCGGCGCGACCACTGTACGGTGTTGAGATAAGGATCGATGCTCGTCGCGCTCGAGGGCATGAACTCGGCGCCCACGCGGAACGCCTCGCTCAGGATCGCCGGCCCGCGCGTGATGAACATGCCGCAGCCCATGGTGGTGGCGAGCCACTTGTGCGCATCGATCGTCACGGAATCCGCGAGCTCGATACCTGCGAGCTCGCCGCGCAGGCGCTCGGAGCAGAGCGCCGCCCCGCCCCATGCCGCGTCGACGTGGTACCAGATGCCGTGCTCGCGCGCGAGGGCCGCGCAGGGCTCGAGCGGATCCACCATCCCCGCGCCGGTCGTGCCGGCGGTCGCGGAAATCAACACCGGCACGGTGCCGCGGCGGCGATCCTCGCCGACCGCAGCCGCCAGTGCGCGCACGTCCATGCGGCCGGCGCCGTCGGTGGCGACGAGCCTGAGGGCCGAGCGTCCGATCCCGGACTGGTGCGCGATCTTGTGCCACGCCGGCTGGCACTCGCGCGAGGTATACATCGCCACCGGGCCGGCGAAGGCACGCACGCCCTCCTCGGCGAAGCGCGGCTCGGCGCGCGTCAGTGCGCAGAGGAGCGCCGTGTAGTTGGCCTCCGAGCCGCTGGTGGTGAAGTGGCCGGCGGACTCCGCCGGCAGCCCGGCGCGGCGGGCGATGGCGCCGATCACGTGCTGCTCGACGGCCA
>JASHVV010000277.1 GCA_030044385.1 Gammaproteobacteria bacterium | reverse complement strand
GGCTTCGGCAATACCCTGACCCTGGGCGTGTACGCCGCGCACTACACCATGAACGACAACTGGTCGTTGAGCTCCAACGTGCTGATCACCAATCAGCCGAACGCCTCGCCGATCATCCTGACGGGCAACGCAGGCGGAAATACCTACGAGGTGACCAGCCCCCAGGGCATCGTGGACGCCAACGGAGGCTACTACATCCTGCAGAACGGCCACGCCTCGAATATCGCCCCCTACATCTCCGACTCGTGGAAGATCAACAAGTGGCTGTTCGATGCCGGGCTGCGCCTCGAGCACATCAACCTGGATCAGGAGACGACCAACCAGTCGAACGTCCAGATGGGGTCGGTGTACGATCTTTGGGACAACGCGGTCGACCTGCCCAACGGAACCTGGTCGCATGGTTATGAGAACAACACCATGCCGACCTTCTCCGTGGGCGGAAATTACGAGTTCAACAACCACATGAGCGCCTATGCGCGCATCAATAACGGCGTCCTCTTCGAGAATTTCGACGACGTCCGCTGCAACGTCAGCAACGGCTCGAACGGCTGCCCGAGCAAGGTACCGCTGCAGACCGTGCGCAACTACGAGGTCGGGTTCAAGGTTCAGAACCAGTGGACGCTGATCGACGCGTCGATTTACCGCAAGACCTTCAAGGGAATCTCGTATCAGCCGACGAACATCGACGATGTGGATATCGGCCCGGCCTCCACCTATGGATCGACCTCCACGGGCGGCCGGCTCGACGGCAGCGTGACGCCGTTCGCGACCAGCGGCAACCAGGCCCTGAGCGCCTTCACGATCACGATCAACGGCATCTACGAGCGCGCTTACTACACGGGCTTCGTGGGCTGCTACCTGTACGAGAACATCAACGAAGTCGAGGTCTGCGGCAACGCCAACGGCAACCAGCTCGCGCGTCTGCCGCACTATCAGCTGCGGCTGACACCGAGCGATTCGCAGTCATTCAACTGGGGCGTATTGAGCGAGCAAATCACCTACGAGAACATCGGCAAACGCTTCCAGGACGACACGAATCTGACGCTGCTGCCCTCTTACTACGACCTGGCGGCGGGCGTCGATGCCATGATCGGGGACCACTTCGAGCTGCGGCTGCTCGGCTCGAACCTCACCAACCAGCTCGGGTTGACCGAGGGTAATGCCCGGTTCGGCGGCAACACCATCCAGCAAAACGTCGGGTTCGGCCGCTCGATCGAGGGACGCGAGGTCAACATTACCGCCAAGTACTACTGGTAAGGCCACGGAGACCGCGAGTCACTGAGGAAATCCCCCTCGCGTCATCCGGCGCGAGGGGGGACGGCGGCGGCGCTCTTCCCCCGGAGCGCCGCCGCGCGATTCGCGGAAGCGCGGCGGGCGGACCGCTGCGTGCCGGCGCCTTCCGTGCGAGAATCGGCCGGCATTGCTGCGGTTCCTGGCTCGATTCATCCGGGGTCCCTCTTCAGTGTCCGTTCCGGCTTCCGTTCTCGAGGCGATGCGCGCCGTCGGCGCCCTGCTCCAGGCGGGCCAGCTCCGCGCGGCGCACGCGCGCCTCGAGGCCATCGCCGAGGCCAACCCGGCCTTCGTGGAGGCTCTGCGACTCCTCGCCGGCACCAAGCTCGCCCTGGGGGATGCGCCGGCCGCGGAGGCACTGCTGCGGCGCGCGCTCGAGCTCGATCCGGGCTGGACGGCGACGCATACGACGCTCGGGGAGCTGCTGCTGGCGAGCGGCCGCGGCGCCGAAGCCGAGATCGTGCTGCAGCGCGCGCTCGCCGGCGAGCGGGCCGATCCGCGCGCGGCCCTGGTGCTGGCGCGTTACTACAATGATTCCGCGCGGCCGGCACGGGCGCTGGCGGTCGCCGCGCCGTTCTGCGCGCAGGGCCGGCTGGACCCGGAGCTCGCCACCCAACACGTCACGGCGCTCATCGCGCTCGGGCGGCAGGCGGAAGCCCTCTCCTTCTACGGCAAGCTCGCCGGCGCCGCGCCGGACAATCCCGCGCCCGCCCAGGCGCTCGCGATCGCGCTCAACGCAGCGGGCCGCCAGGCGGAGGCCGCGCAGATCGCTCATCGGGCTCTGGCGCGCGGCTTCAGGACACCGACGCTCTGCCTGACTTACGCCAAGAGTCTTATGGCGGAAGGCGCCAACGACCGCGCCGAGACTGCATTGCGCGATTGCCTCCGGCTGGAGCCGCGTCTCGCCGAGGCGCACAGCAGCCTCGCTCAGCTCATCTGGATGCGTACCGGCGATCTCGCCCAGGCGACCGATGCGCTCGATCAGGCGTTGCGCACGTTTGCGGGCGACGATGCGCTGCGGGCCACCAAGGCAGCCATCCTGCAGGGGGCGGGAGATGCACGGGCCGCCTACGACTGCCTCGCTCCGCGAGCCGAGCGCCCCGAGGCCCCGCCCATGCTGCGGGTACGCGCGGGCCTCGCGGCGCTCGATTTCGACCCGGCCAAGGCGCTGTCGCTCGCGCAGCAGGCGCTGCGCTCCATGCCGGGCAACGCGGCGGCGCGCAGCCTGCTCGCGGCCGCGCAACTCGGGGTCGGCGATGCCCGGGCGGCGCTGCAGGAGTGCGAGGCGTTGCAGCCGCTGGCGCCGGACGATCAATACCTGATCGCCTTGCAGACGACGGCACTGCGCCTGCTGGGCGATGAGCGCTATGCGCAGCTCTGTGATTACCGCAGTCTCGTTCTGCCGCTCGACATCGAGCCGCCGCCGCCCTGGCGGGATCTGGCGAGCTTCCTCGGCGATCTCACGGTCAGTCTCAACCGCTTGCATGACCCCGACGGCCACGCCCTGCTCTTCCAGTCGCTGCGCCACGGGACCGAGACGACGCAGGACCTAACACGCAGCGCCGATCCCGTGGTGCGCGCCCTCTTCGATGCCTTCGCCGCGCCCATCGCGCGCTACCTGGAGCACATCGGCCGGGGCACCGACGCCCTGCGCCGGCGCAACGAGGGCAGATGGCGATTCAACGGCAGCTGGTCGGTGCGCCTGCGCGATCGCGGCTTTCACATGAGCCACGTCCATCCGCGCGGCTGGGTCTCCTCCGCCTTCTATGTCGAGCTGCCCGGCGTCATGGCCGATGCCCGCACGGACGAAGGCGTGCTCAGCTTCGGCAAGCCCAGCATCCTGACGACCCCGGTGTTGGAAACCGAATACTCCGTCCGTCCGACTCCAGGCATGCTCGTGCTATTCCCGTCGTACTTCTGGCACGGCACCATCCCCTTCCAGAGTCCCCAGCCCCGCCTCACCGTCGCCTTCGACGCCGTTCCGGAACGCTAAGCGCACCAGCTCGCGCGCACGGGATCGGTCGTGTAGGCTTGCCGGATGACAACAACCCCCGGCGGCCCCTTCGGATTGCAGTGGACGGACACCCGGCGCATCGCGGCGCTCGGCGAGCCGCTGCTCGAGCTGCAGCCGGCGGATGACGGCGGCGTCCACCTGGCATTCGGCGGCGACGTCGCCAACTCCATGGTCTGCCTCGCCAGGATCCTGGGGCGGGACGCGGCCCGGATCTCGGTGGTCACGGCGCTGGGGGACAGCACCTATTCCTCCTGGCTGCGGGAGCGGCTGGAGCGCGAGGGCATCCGCATCGTCGAGCCGGCGGTCGAAGGCGAGCCCGGCATCTACGGACTGCCGCTCGACCCGTCGCGCCATTCCGGCTTCTCGTACTGGCGGGCGCACTCGGCCGCGCGCACCTTCCTGCAGTCCGCCGATCTCGGCCGCTTCGAGCAGCTCCTCGGCGAGCCGCAGCTTCTGCTCGTCACCGGCATCACGCTCGCCCTCTGCTCCGGCGAGAGCTTCGAGCACCTCTGCCGCTGGGTGGATCGGCACCGCGACGGTTGCCGCGTCGTGTTCGATTGCAACTTCCGCCGGCGGCTATGGGACAGCGAGGCGCAAGCGCGGGACCGGATCGGCACGTTCGAGCGGCTGTCCGCCGTGATCGCCACGGGCGCGGAGGATGAGAGGATTCTCTGGGGCGCCGCGGACACGGCGCAGATCATCCGGCGTGTCAGCCGCCTGTCGGCCGAATTTCTGATCCGCGGCGGCCCGGAGGGTTGCTGGGTGGGATCCGGGACGGAATGTCGGCACGTTCCGACCGAGCCCGTGACCGTGATCGGAGATACCGCGGGTGCCGGAGACGCGCATTTTGCCGGCTTCATGGCCGCCCGGATCTCAGGACTCGACCGAGCCGACGCCGCTGCGTACGCGAACAGAGCCGCCGCGGTCATCGTGGGTCAACGCGGCTCGGCGCCAAAGGACGGCGCGGGATTTCCGCCGCTGCCCGCATGATGCATTGGCCCACAGCGCTCTTCATCGCCGCCGTGGTGGCCGCCACGGCAGTGGAGCTGTGGCTCGCCGCGCGGCAGGTCGCCGCCGTCGAGGCACACCGCGATCGCATACCGGACGCCTTCGCCGGGCAGCTCGCGCCGGAGGATCATCGCAAGGCCGCCGACTACACCGTGGCCAAGATCAGGGTGGGCCGCATCGGTGCGCTGATCGATGCAGGGCTCACATTGGTGCTCACCGTCGGGGGCGGCATCGCTGCGATCGATGCGCTCTGGCGGCACACGGGATGGGGCGAGCCGTGGCTCGGCATCGTCGTGATTGCCACGGTTGCCGCCGTGATCGGCGTCGTCGGCCTGCCGCTCTCCCTGTGGCGCACCTTCCGCCTCGAGGCGCATTTCGGCTTCAACCGCACGACGCCGCTGATCTTCCTCACCGACTTCCTCAAGGGGCTCGCCCTCGCGACTCTGATCGGCGGCCCGTTGGTTCTTGCGGTCCTCGTACTGATGGAGCGCGCCGGCCGGTGGTGGTGGCTGGCCGCGTTCGCCTGCTGGCTGGCCGTGATGATCCTCATCACCTGGGCGTGGCCCGCCTGCATCGCGCCGCTCTTCAACAGGTTCTCGCCCCTCCAGGATGCCACTCTCAGGGACCGCATCGAGGCGCTGCTCGCGCGCTGCGGCTTCCGCTCGAGCGGCGTATTCGTCGTCGACGGCTCGCGCCGCTCCGCGCACGGCAACGCGTACTTCACCGGGATCGGCCGCCACAAGCGCATCGTGTTCTTCGACACCCTCCTCAAGCAGCTCGCGTCCGCCGAGATCGAGGCCGTGCTCGCTCACGAGCTGGGGCATTTTCGCCTCCGCCACGTCCGCCAGCGGCTGCTCGTGTCCTGCGCCACGATGCTCGCCGGCTTCGCGCTCCTCGGCTGGCTCGCCGCCGAGCCGCGCTTCTACCGGGTGCTGGGCGTCCCGACTCCGTCGCCGCACGCCGCGCTGCTGCTCTTCGCGCTGGTGGTGCCCGTGGCGCTTTTTTTCACCACCCCGCTGCGCTCGCTCTGGTCGCGCCGCCACGAGTTCGCCGCCGACCGCTTCGCCTCCCAACACGCGAGCGCGCAGGAGCTCGCCTCGGCCCTCATCAAGCTCTATCGCGACAACGCGAGCACGCTGACACCCGACCCGCTCTACACGGCCTTCTATTATTCGCATCCGCCGGCGCTCGAGCGCATTGCGCGGCTGACGAGCGCCGCACCGGCCGGTTGACTCGAGACGAGAATGTCGGCAGGAGCCGCCGTCATGTCACATCCCGCTTCCGACGCCGACATCGAGCGCATTGCCCGCGGCCTGCTCGATCGCACACTGCCAAAATCCGCGTGGACGCACGCCGCGCACTTCGCCGCGGCGCTCTGGCTGCTGCGCGATCGGGGCGATGCCGCATTCCGCGACCTGCCGCCGCTCATCCGCGCCTACAACGAATCGACCGGGGGTGCGAACACCGATACGGCCGGCTATCACGAGACGATCACCGTCGCCTCGCTGCGGGTCGCGCGCGCATGGCTCGCAGAGCGGCCCGGCGTCCCGCTGCATGCCGCGCTCGCGGAGCTGCTGGCAAGCGCTTACGGCCGCCCGGATTGGCTGCTGGCCTACTGGTCCAGGGAGCGGCTCTTCTCCGTGCCCGCGCGCCGGGCATGGGTCGACCCGGACCTCTGCGCGTTCACGAAGTAACCGGCGCCGCGGCGCTGCCGCCTGCGGCGTCAACCTCAACGCGGCTTGGGTGGATAAGGCGTGCCGTCTTTGTGCAGGAAGGCGCGCGTCCCGGCGCGGATGGTCAGATCGATATCGGGATAATCGACGCCGTCGCGATCGGGATCGCGTGAGCCAACCTCGAGCAGGACGGCCTCCACGCCGGCACGGTTCTGCAGCTGGTGCCCGTTCCGGTCGCCCGCCTTGAATCCGGCGCACTCGCCCGCCCGCAGCACCTCCTCGCCGGCATCGCTGACGAGCACGACCTCGCCCTCGAGGACATAGACGAACTCGTCCTCGGCGGAGTGCCAGTGGCGCTGGCTGGACCAGACCCCGGGCGCGAGGCGCAGCAGGTTGACCCCGAACTGGGTGAGACCCGCCGCATCGCCCAGCCGCCACCGCTTGCGATCCCGGCAAGGCTCGTCGTAAGGCGCGGGGTAGCCGCTGCCAATCACTATTTTGGCCGCCGAGACGTCTATTTTCTTCATCGTCCCTCCGACAGAATGGGAGCCTGGGACCTCAGTCTACCGCGGCGGCCGCCTTTGACCCACGGGAGAAAACACCATGCAGCTTTATTTCAATCCCGCCTCACCTTACGTCCGCAAGGTGCGCGTCACCGCGCACGAGCTGAGGCTCAATGACAGGATGGAGCTGACCAGCGTCACCCTGACGCCGGTGAGCCCGCATGAGGCGGTGCGCTCGAGCAACCCGCTCGGCAAGATCCCGACGCTCATCACCGACGATGGCACGGCACTCTACGACTCGCCGGTCATCTGTGAATACCTCGATGCGCTCGCGGGCGGCAACCGCATCTTTCCCGCAGCCGGTACCGCACGCTGGACGGCGCTCCGTCGCCAGGCGCTCGCGGACGGCATCATGGATGCTGCCGTACTAACACGCTACGAGCAGGCGTCGCGCCCCAAGGAGCTGCGATGGGAGGCCTGGGTCGACGGGCAGCTCCTGAAGATTCGGA
>JASHVV010000276.1 GCA_030044385.1 Gammaproteobacteria bacterium | reverse complement strand
ATGAGCGATGCGGCGGACCCCGAGCCGCGCGATTACCCGAGCTTCAACGCCTTCTTCACGCGCAGCCTCAAGCCCGGCTCCCGTCCCAGCGATCCCGACGCTGCCGCGCTCGTCTCGCCGGTGGACGGGACCGTGAGTCAGATCGGCCGGCTCGACGGCTCCGCCCTGCTGCAGGCGAAGGGCCGCCACTACTCCGTCGAAGCGCTCCTCGGCGGCGGCTCCCCATGGGCGGCGCGCTTCGCCGGCGGCTCGTTCGCGACGCTCTATCTCGCCCCTTACAACTATCACCGCATCCACATGCCGGCCGCCGGCGCTCTGCGCGCCGCATGGTTCATCCCGGGCAGGCTCTTCAGTGTCAACGCGGCGACCGCGGCGGCCGTGCCCGGGCTCTTCGCGCGCAACGAGCGGGTCGTCTGCGCTTTTGAAGAGGGGCCGCTCGCCTTTGGGCTCGTGCTCGTCGGTGCGCTTTTCGTGGGCAGCATCGCGACCGTCTGGCACGGCGACGTGACGCCCTGCAGCCCACGCCGCCCCGCGCAGCTGCCGATCGACACCGGCCGGGCGCCGGGCCGGCTGGAGCGGGGAGCGGAGCTCGGCCGATTCAACATGGGCTCGACCGTCATCCTGCTGCTGCCGCCGGGAGCGGCGGCATGGCTGCCGGCGCTGCAGCCGGGCGCACCCGTGCGGGTCGGCCAGACCCTCGCCCGGCTTCGCGCCCCATGACGTGGCGGCCGACCGCCTCGCGGGAGATGCTGCGGCTGCGGGCCGCCCTCCTGGCGCGCGCCCGCGGCTTTTTCGCCGCCCGCGGTGTGCTGGAGGTGGACACGCCCATCGTGGTCAACGCCCCGGTGACCGACGTGCACATCCACTCCGCCCGGGTGGCGCTCGAGCCGGCCGGCCCCGCCGGAGCCGCCCGCGCGCCCTTCTTCCTGCACACCTCACCGGAGTACGCGATGAAGCGGTTGCTCGCGGCGGGGACGGGCGACATCTATCAGATCTGTCACGTCGTGCGCGCGCTCGAGCGCGGCCGCCTGCACAACGCCGAGTTCACCCTGATCGAGTGGTATCGCCTGGGATGCTCGCTCGATGCGCTCATGAGCGAAGTCGAAGCGCTGGTGCGCGAGCTTCTCGGCGCGCCCGCGGCCTCCCGCGCGAGCGCCCGGCTCACCTATCGCGAGGCGTTCCTGCGGACGCTGGCGCTCGATCCCTTCACCGCACCGAGCGCGCAGCTTCAGGAGCACGCGCGCCAGGCCGGCTTCGATCGCACCGCGACCGGCCGCGACGAGCTGCTCGAGCTGCTGATGGGCACCGTCATCGGACCGCGGCTCGGCCGGAGCGCGCTGACCTTCGTGCACGGCTATCCCGCGAGCCAGGCGGCCCTCGCCCGGCTCGATCCGGACGATCCCCGCGCCGCGCAGCGCTTCGAGCTCTACTGCGACGGCATCGAGCTGGCCAACGGCTTTCATGAGCTGACTTCCGCGGGCGAGCAGCGCAGCCGCTTCGAGCGGGACATCGAGGAGCGGCGCCGGCTCGGTCTCCCCGAGGCCGCCGTCGACGAGCATCTGCTCGCGGCGCTCGAAGCCGGCCTTCCGGACTGCTGCGGCGTTGCGCTCGGCTTCGATCGCACCGTGATGCTCGCGGCCGGCGCGGAGCGGATCGACGCAGTCCTCCCCTTCCCCATCGAGCGGGCCTGAGCGTGCCGTCATGACCACCTATCACAGCGAGCCACACGACTTCAGCGACAAGAGCGCCGGCTACGAGCGGCTGGCGGCGCAGCTGCGGGGACTGCTCGCGGGCGAGCCGGATCTCATCGCCAACGCCGCCAACACCGCGGCACTCATTTTCGACGCGCTGCCTGAGGTGAGCTGGGCGGGTTTCTATTTTCTGCGCGGCGGTGAGCTGATCGTCGGGCCCTTCCAGGGCAAGCCAGCATGCGTACGCATCGCCATTGGACACGGTGTCTGCGGGACGGCCGCGGCACGACGTGAAACGATCCTCGTCCCGGACGTCAACGCATTCCCCGGACACATCGCCTGCGACTCGGCATCGCAGTCGGAAGTCGTGGTGCCGCTGATTGCGGCAGGGCGGTTGATCGGCGTCCTCGACCTGGACAGCGCACGGCTCGCGCGCTTCGACGAGCTCGACGCGCGCGGCCTGGAGCGGCTGGCCGCGCTATTCGTGGAAGCCAGCTGGACGGAGGGCCTGGGTTAGCGTCAGCCCTTGGCGCGCGAGACGTACTCGCCGGTGCTGGTATTGATGCGGATGACTTCGCCCTCGTTGATGAAGAGCGGCACCCGCACCACGGCGCCGGTCTCGAGCTTGGCCGGCTTCTGGCCGCCGGTGGCCGTGTCACCCCGCAGGCCGGGGTCGGTCTCGACGATCTTGAGCTCCACGTGCGCGGGCACGTTCACCACCAGCGGCTCGTTGTTCCAGAGGGTGACGATGCAGACGATGCCCTCCTTCAGCCACTGCGCGTTATCGCCCATGGCGGACTTGCCGGCCGTGTACTGCTCGAAGCTCTCCGGCATCATGAAGTGCCAGAAGTCGCCGTCCTGATAGAGGTACTGCATCTCCGTATCGACGACGTCCGCCGCCTCCAGCGACTCGCCCGATCTGAAGGTGCGCTCGATGGTGCGGCCGGTCTTGAGATTGCGGACCTTGATGCGGTTGAAGGCCTGGCCCTTGCCGGGCTTCACGAACTCGTTCTCGACCACGGAGTACGGGTCGCCATCGAGCAGGACTTTGAGACCCGAGCGGATCTCGCTGGTGGTGTAGCTGGCCATTTCTTTCTCGCGGCTGGGGCGGCAGAATGCGCGGCCCGTGCTGTAGGAACCCGAAAAAGCGCCGCCGGCGACTTTTTCCCCCTAAAGAAGGGCCGCGTATGATAACGACATTGGTCCACCCCCGCCAGCTCGAGCCTCTGACCTGGCAGCAGGAGCTCGCGGATGCGATCACCGGCACGGCGGAGCTCGCTGCGGCGCTCGACCTCGATCCGGCAGCGCTCGCGCACGCCGGCGCCGGCAAGCAGACCTTCCCGTTGCGCGTGCCGCGCTCATTCGTGGCACGTATGCGCCGCGGCGATGCGAACGATCCCCTTCTGCGCCAGGTCCTGCCCGTTGCCGCAGAGCTCATCGACTCCCGGGAGTACGTCGACGATCCGGTGGGCGAGCTCGCCGCCCTGCGCGCTCCTGGCCTGCTGCACAAGTACCGCGGCCGCGCGCTCCTGATCACGACCCCGACGTGCGCCGTGCATTGCCGATACTGCTTCCGCCGGGAGTTCCCGTACGCGGAGCAGATCGGCGATGCGCCACGCTGGAGCGAGGCGCTCGCCGCGATCGCCGCCGACGAGTCGCTCGAGGAAATCATCCTGAGCGGCGGCGATCCGCTGTCGTTGAGCAATGCGCGCCTCGAGAGCCTCACCGGCGCGCTCGCCGCGATCCCGCACGTACGGCGGATCCGCGTGCACACGCGCCAGCCCGTAGTGCTGCCTTCGCGGGTCGACGAGGGCCTCGTGCGCTGGCTGCGCGCGATCGCGTTGCCGGTCGTCCTCGTGCTGCACATCAATCATCCCAACGAGCTCGATGCGGACCTTGCCGCGGCCTGCGCCAGGCTGCGCGCGACCGGCATCACTCTCCTCAACCAGTCGGTTCTGCTGGCCGGCATCAATGACGACGTCGAGGTGCTCTCGCAGCTGTCCCATCGCCTCTTCGAGGCGGCGGTGCTTCCCTACTACCTGCATGCCCTGGATCCGGTGCGGGGCGCGTCGCACTTCGCGGTACCCGACGACCGCGCCCAGCTCCTCGCCGGGCAGCTCGCCGCGCGGCTGCCCGGATATCTCGTTCCCCGGCTCGTGCGCGAGGTGGCGGGCGCGCCTGCGAAGGTCGTGCTCGGCGCCACGTTTTGAGACCTGGGACAACCGGGGCCGCGCGGCCGCGGTGCTAGAATTTCCGCGCACCTGACGCCTGGACCCGCCGCTCCAACGGAGACCGCCTTGGCCGAGCAGAACGCGGTACCTCTCATCGTACTTTCCCCCGCCCGGGATCCGGTCGAAGCCATCAACAGCATCCTGCGTCGTGCCGGCCATGCCGTTCACTGCACCTGGATTCCGGCGCTGGGCGACCTGGCCGACGCGTTGCCGCAGATCAATCCGGAGCTGCTGATCGATGTGGCGGGCCCGGGCGACGACCTCAAGAGCGTCGTCCAGGTGCGCGATCAGGTCGCGCCCACGGTCCCGGTCCTGCTGGTGGCCGATGCGGTGGACGAAGACGCCATCGCCGAGGCGATGTCGGTCGGCGTACGGGATGTCGTCTCGCTGGCCAATTCCACCCGCCTCGCGGCCGTGATGGCCCGGGAGCTGCGCGCCTTCCGCCTGGAGCGGGCGCTGACCTCCACTCTCAAATCCGCTCACGATGCGCGCAATCAGCTCGAGAGCGTGCTGCAGCGCTCGAACGATGCCATCGTGCAGGTCCAGGAAGGCATCGTCATCGAAGCCAATCCGGCTTGGCTCGAGCTCTTCGGCATCACGGACTCGCTCATCGGGCTGCCGGTGATGGATCTCTTCGACGAGGCGACACAACCTGCGCTCAAGGGCGCCCTGGCGGCGTGCCTGCAGGGGCGTTGGAACGAGCATGCCCTCAAGGCGACCGCGGTGCTCCGGGACGGCAAGACGATGCCGATGGAAGTCGTGCTCGCGTTGGGCGATCACGAGGGCGAGCCGAGCGTTCGCCTGGTCGTGCCCGCCAAGGCGCGTGACGAGCAGAAGCTCGTCGAGGAGCTGAGCCAGGCGGTCCACGCGGACCATACGACCGGCTTCCTGCATCGGCGCGAGCTGATGGAAGCGCTGAGCGCGCGCCTCGCTGCCCCGAGCGCCGGCGGCACGCGGTGCCTCGCGCTGGTGAAGCTCGACAAGTTCGCGGCTGTGGAGCGCGACGTCGGCGCCACTGCCAGCGAAGACGTGCTCATGGGGATCGCGGCGTTGCTGAAAGAGACGCTCTATCCCAACGAGATCGTCGGCCGCTTCGGCGGCGTGAGGTTTCTCGCGCTGCTCGAGCGGGGAAACGAGAACGACATCCAGGCATGGGGCAAGCAACTCGTGGCGCGGGCGCAGAAGCACGTGTTGCGCATCAGTGACAAGACGGTGGCGGTGAGCTGCACCGTCGGTCTGTCCGTCGTACCGCCCGCTTCCCCGAAGCTGGATGCCGTCGTGGCGGATGCCATCGAAGCGTGCGCCAGCGGCGCCAAGCAGGGCGGCAACCGGGTCGTGTCTTCCGGGCGAGCCGATGTCGATCACCGTGTCATCGCCTACGATCAGGTCTGGGTGAAGCACATCAAGGCGGCCCTCATGGAGAATCGCTTCCGGCTGGCGCAGCAGCCGGTGGCGAGCCTGCAGGGCGATGACCCCCAGATGTGGGACGTGTTGGTCCGCATGGTCGACACTCAGGGCAAGGAGGTGCTGCCGGCGGAATTCATGGCCGCCGCCGAGCGCAACGATCTGCTGAAGAACATCGATCGCTGGGTCGTCGGCGCCTCGCTCTCCTTCGCCGCGCAGCGGCGGCCGCAGTGTCTGTTCGTGCGGCTGTCCAAGGACACGGCGCGGGATGCCACTTTCGTCGAGTGGCTGGATGGGCACATCCGCTCGACCCGGGCCGAGCCGGGGCGAGTCTGCTTCCAGGTGACCGAGGATGTGGCCGCGAGCTTCCCGCAGGTGCGGACCCTCGCGGACGGGCTGCGGCAGCGGGGCTTTCGCTTCGCGCTCGAAGGCTTCGGCTCCGGCCGCGACAGCCCGGGCCTGCTCGAGACGATGCCGCTCGATTTCGTGAAGATCGACGGCGCGCTGGTCCAGGGACTCGCGCGCGACTCGCAGCTGCAGCAGCGCGTGCGCGGCCTGGTCGAATCGGCAGGCAAGCGCAGCGTCCATACCATCGCCGAGCGCGTCGAGGACGCCAACACCATGGC
>JASHVV010000275.1 GCA_030044385.1 Gammaproteobacteria bacterium | reverse complement strand
CAAGCCGGGGGCGAGGTCGTGCTCGATGCGGACTGGACGCTGCTCGAGGGCACGCAATCCAACCCCGTCCTCAGCCGGTCCGTGCACCTCACCGCGCCCGCCGCGCCCTCGGCGCAAGGCGAGGCGGCCGCCATGAGCTCGCTCCTCGGCCAGCTCGCCGACAGCATGGCCTCCGAGATCGATGGCGCCTCGAGCGGCGCGCCGCACTGACGCGACGGGATGTCCCCTCTCCGTGAGCTCAGGGCCGCGATGGCGCGGCCCCCCATGCGGATTGCGCTCATCGTCGCCTGTGCACAGTTCATGCAGAACCTCGACGGCACGATCATCGTGACGGCGCTGCCCGCGATGGCGCAGAGCTTTGCGACCACCGCGAGCCGCATGAGCGAAGGCATCACCGCCTACGCGCTCGCGGCGGCCGTGTGCATTCCGGCGAGCGGCTGGCTGGCCGACCGCGTGGGCACCCGCAACCTCTTCAGCGCCGCGATCGCGCTCTTCACGGTCGCCTCGATGGCCTGCGGGGTCGCCTCGGGCTTCGAGGGGTTCATCGCCTGGCGGCTGCTGCAGGGCGGCACGGCGGCGATGATGTCGCCGGTCGGCCGGATGATCGTGCTGCGCAACTCCGAGAAGCGCGAGCTCATGCAGACGCTCTCGATGCTCGTGTGGCCGTCGCTGCTCGCGCCGGTGATCGGACCGCCGCTCGGCGGCTTCATCACGAGCGCCGCCTCCTGGCGCTGGATCTTCTACATCAATCTGCCCATCGGCATCGCCGCCATCGCGCTCGCGCTCGCCGTGATCCCCAACCACCGCAGCGAGGAGCGCGCTGCCTTCGACGGCACGGGGTTCCTGCTGTTGGCCATCGCGGTGGGGTGCCTCACGTACGGGTTCGACCTCGCGAGCGCACGGCAGGTCGAGGTACCGAGCGCGGTCGCGCTCCTCTGCGCGGCAGTCGTCGCCGGCGCGCTCGCGGTGCGCCACCTCAAGATCGCGCGCGAGCCCGTGGTGAGGCTCGACCCGCTGCGCCGGCACGCATTCTTCGTCGCCTGCATCTCCGGCGGCGGCATCTCCCGCGCCGCCATCAGCGCGACACCGTTCCTCCTGCCGCTCATGCTCGAGGTCGGCTTCGGCCTCTCGCCGCTCGATTCGGGTCTGCTCCTCCTCGTCTACATGCTGGCCAACCTGCTCATGAAGGCGGTGACCAACCCTATCGTGCGGCGCTTCGGCATGCGCAAGGTGCTGGCCGTCAACGGCGCGCTGACCGCGGCCGGCATCGCCGCCTGCGCGGCGATCTCACCGGGGCTGCCGGCGCTCCTCACGGGCGCCATCCTCTTCCTCTCCGGCGCCAGCCGCTCGCTGCAGTTTTCCGCGCTCACCTACACGACCTTCGCCGAGATCGGTCCCGAGGAGCGCGCGCCGGCGAGCATCCTCTCCTCCCTCACGCAGCAGATCGCGAGCGGGGTGGGCGTCGCGGCCGCGGCGCTCCTGCTCAACTTCAGCCGCCTGCTGCGGCACGCGGCGGGCCTCGCGCCGTTCGATTTCCGGCTGACGCTCGTGCTCATGGGCGTCTGCGGCACGCTCGCCCTCTTCTCCTACGCCGGCCTCGCGGAGGGCACCGGCGCGGAAGTCAGCGGTCACGCGCGCGCGAGACCCGCGATCCAACGATAGAGAAGCCACACGATGATGGCGAACGCCAGGCCGCCGATCCAGATCGAGGCGGTGGCGAAGCCGTCGCCGACGAGCGCGATCGGCGCCGTCTTGCCCGAAAAGCCGACCACGAAGGCGAAGACGACGCCGAGCAGGCCCTCGCCGACGATCAGGCCGGAGGCCAACAGCGTTCCGAGCTGCTGCGTGGCCTCCCGCCGCGGCCCGCGGGCGGCGCGGCGGTTGAACACCCAGCCGACGATCGCGCCGACGACGACCATGAGCGTGCTCGAGGTCGGCAGATAGATCCCGAGCCCGACGGCGAGCGCCGGCAGCCGCGCTCCCTTCACCACGCGGCGCAGCACCTCGTCGAAGAGGATGCAGACCGCGCCGATGACGCCACCCACCGCCAGCGGTCCCAGCGGGATGTCGTTCTGGATGACGCCCTGCGCCAGGGCGGAGATCAGCCCCGCCTGCGGCGCCGGCAGCGCGTGCGCCGGATTGACGCCGGGCGCGCCAAGGAAGCCGTACGCGTGATTGACGACGTTGAGCACCGGCGGAATGATGAGGGCGCCGGCGATGACGCCCACGACGAGCGCCCACTGTTGCTTCCCGGGCGTCGCATCGACCAACTGGCCGGTCTTGAGGTCCTGCAGGTTGTTGTTGGCGATCGCGGCGACGGCGAACACCACCGAGGTCGCAAAGAGCGCGAAGGCGACGAGCGCCTTGCCGGCGGCCGCCGGCATCGCCGCTTTCACCTGGAAGACGAGGAAGAGCGCGAAGATCACCACCGACAGGATGCCGATCCCGGAGAGCGGGCTGTTGGAGGCGCCGATCAGGCCGGCCATGTAGCCGCAGACGGTGGAGACGAGGAAGCCGATGATCACGACGAAGATCACGCCGGCTGCCGTGAGCATCCAGGCGTGCGAGCCCAGGCCGCTGATCTGCGCGAAATGCCAGAAGAGCCACGCCGCCGGCACGAGACACACGAGCGAGATCAGCGTGACCATGCCGATCGGGATGTCCTGCTCGATCCGCGGCAGGGTATGCGCCTGGCCCGCCTTGCGCACGCGCGCGGCGGCCATCGCGCCGGCGAGCCCGGCGAGGACGGGCTTGACCAGCGTGCCGAGCGTCCAGACCGCCGAAACGCCGATGGCGCCGGCGCCGATGTAGCGGGCGTAGTGATTCCACGCGGCCTGAGCCACGTCCTCAGCCAGCCCCGCCGCGGGATGGAGCATCGTGAAGTACGGAATCGCCCATCCCCAGGCGATCCCGGCGCCGACCAGCATGGCGATACCCACCGCCGGCCCGACGAGATGGCCGATGGCGAAGAGCGCGAACGACAGCGAAAAATCGAAGCCCGATGCACCGTTGTCGGCGCCGCCGCCAAGGCGAAAGTAACGCACCACGTCACTGGCGAAGATGCGTGTCTGCACGATGATGTAGAACGCCGCCGAGATGATCGAGCCCCAGAGCACGGCCTTCAGGCCCGCGCTGCCCGATTCGACGCTCTCCGTGTCCGCGCTCTTCCCGGTGCCGCTGCCGACCTTCAACACTTCCGCGCAGGCGACGCCCTCCGGATAGGGCAGGTCAGTGGCATTCGTGACGAGCGCGCGCCGCAGCGGAATGGTGTACATGACGCCGAGGATGCCGCCCGTCGCGCACACGGCGAACGATATCCAGAACGGAAAGCCGGTCCACCAGCCGACGATCACGAGCCCCGGCAGCACGAAGATGATGCTGGAGAGGGTGCCCGCGGCCGAGGCCACGGTCTGCACGATGTTGTTTTCCTGGATGGTGGCGCCGCGGAAGCCGCGCAGGATCGCCATGGAAATGACGGCCGCGGGAATCGACGTCGAGAAGGTGATGCCGGCCTTGAGGCCGAAGTACACGTTCGCCGCGGTGAACGCCACGGTGATGACGACCCCGATGAGGATTCCGCGCAGCGTGAATTCGCCGAGCGCGGGGGCGCCGGCGGGAGTTGGCGTCTTCAAGTTATGGAACTTCCGGGTGACCCCCAATGCGGCCGCACCTTAACCCATTGCGCCGCC
>JASHVV010000274.1 GCA_030044385.1 Gammaproteobacteria bacterium | reverse complement strand
TGCGCATCCAGCCCGATAAAGGCCGTGATAGTCTCGTGCATGGTCTGCCTCCTGTGCTCGGTGTAGATGACGCCTTCGCGGCGCTCTACATGTGGCTCGGCGCGCGAAAGCGCGCAACCCACGGTACTGCGGGAGGCAGACCTCTTAGAAAGAACCTGAGTAGCCCGCCCTTTCACGGCGGGCCATGATGCCTAAGGCAGGGCGAACCCGCTCACCGTGGCCGGCGTGCCCGCGGTCGCCGAGAGCTTCGGATTCGTCAGCGCATAGACGAGGTTGACCGTCATCACCGTGTCGGTGTGCCGCGCGCTGCCGGGCGGCGGGCTGGTGTTGCTCACCAGTTGCATGCCCACGGCCAGGGAGAGCGAAGCATCGACTTTGACCTGCAGGGACAGATTGTCGGTCGTCGTCGTGTCGCTCGAGCCGTACTGGATCAGCAGCGTGTTCACCACCTTGGCCAGGCGAGTGATCGAGTGCGAGTAGCTCAAGCCCGCCTGCAATACCGCATTGTTCTGCACGGGCTGAGCCGTGCTCGAGGTGATGTTGCCGACGCTGCCGGTCGTGAGAATCATCGGCTCCTCGCGCCGGTATCCGATGCCGAGCTCGCCCGCCAGCAGCGTGGCGGGCGTCTCGACGAACTTGAAGCCGCCGCCGGTCGCGACGCTCTCCTGGTAGTCGAAGCCGGAGAAGGGGTTGCGATCGTAGCGAGCGGTCGAGAACCAGAAGGTTCGCGGGCTCAGCGACAGATCCGCCTGCAGGTTCGCGTTAGTATCCTGCTGCGTGGTGTACTGACCCGAGCTCGCGTAGAGCGCTCCCAACCCGCCGCTCAGCGTCCAGAGGCCCATCACATGCGCCACGTTGAGGCTGGCATTGCCGCTTTTCGTGGTGCTATTGCCGCTGGTCATGATGAGGCCGGCCTGGCCCTGCGCGGCCCAGGTCCCGGCTGGCGCCGCCTGCGAAGCCGCCGCTCCGGTATCCGTTGCCGCGGACCCCGTTGCCGCGGACTCCGTGGGTCCAGTCGCTGCGCTCCCGGAATCGGCAGCGTAGGTAAGACCGTGAAACATCAGCGCGGCAGCCACGGCCGCAATGCTCTTCTTCATCATTTCTGTGCGACTCCCTTGGTCGGATTCCGCCCCGCGCTCGACCCGCACCCCGCGGGTGCTGCGGCTGCGCATGAAAGGCCGGCGACCATACCGGAAAGCGCCGGCAGGGGGAACTGCCGCAGGTCGCCGACGGACGGTCGGCTCGAGCGCAGCCCCGGCGGAACTTCCTGCGCGCCACGGCCGTCTTCGGGTATCCTACGCCGTACCTTTGGGGGCGACCGGTTTCGACGCGGGTTGCGAACCTTCAGGGGCGTACCGAGGTGCAGTGCCCTCGTAAATCACGCTGCAAACTCTAGTTGCCAACGACGACAACTACGCTCTGGCTGCCTAAACGCAGCTGACCTCTGACCGGCTCGTGCCTGTGCGACCGAATCAGGGGACGCGTTCACAGGATCGCGATCCGTGCGTGCGACGGGCCGGATCGTTAAGAGTTACCGTCCGCTGGCGCGGCGTCTTCCCTGCCCCTCGGGTAGCGCAGCGTGAGAACCAAAGAGCGGGCTACGTACGTAGATCCTGAAGTCTAGGACTTGCGGACGGGGGTTCGATTCCCCCCGCCTCCACCACATCTTCCGTTCTCCGGAACCAACCGGAGCGGTCGCTCATTGAACGTTGACGATGACGACCGAGGAATCCGAGCCGCTTTCGCGGCGTGCGCGGGCCGGCCGTGAGGAGGAAGGCGGGCTCACGGGCGCGCGCGCTCTCGTATCGCCCAGCGAGCTGCGCAGCGCGGTGAACGAGTGCCGCCGCTGCACGCTGTGGAAAGCGAGCACGCAGGGAGTCCCGGGCGAAGGCGCGGCGCCCGCGCGGCTCATGCTGGTCGGCGAGGCGCCCGGCGATTCCGAGGACCGGCAGGGCCACCCGTTCGTGGGGCCCGCGGGCGCGATTCTCGATCGGGCGCTGCACGAAGCCGGGCTCGGACGCGAGTCCGTCTACATCACCAATGCCGTCAAGCACTTCAAGTTCGAGCCGCGCGGCAAGCGGAGGCTCCACATCAAGCCGAGCGCGAGCGAGATCGAGGCCTGCCACTGGTGGCTCGGCGAGGAGCTGCGGCTGGTCGCACCGAAGCTCGTGATGGCGCTCGGCGGGACGGCCGCCCGGGCGCTTCTCGGGCATCCCGTGATCGTCTCGCAGCTGCGGGGAGCGCCGATCAAGCTGTCCGCCGCCTCGCATCTTTGGGTCACGATCCATCCCTCGTTTCTGCTGCGCGTTCCGGACGACGCGCAGCGGCGCAGCGAGTTCGCGCGCTTCGTCAGGGAGCTAAAGGATGCGATCGCGTGGATCGACAAACATTGAAGACCCGTCGAGTGAGGTCAACGCACCGTAGAGGTCCGGGCGCCGGTCGCGAAAGACGAACCAGTTGTCCCGCAGCGCGGCGGTCTCCTCGAGGTCGAGCGTGGCCGTGAGCACCGCATCGCCTTCCTCGGCCGCCTCCGCGACTTTCGCGCCCAGCGCATCGGTGATGAACGACGAGCCGTAGAAGCGGATGTAGAGCCCTTCGGGGTCCTGCAGCGAGCGCTCGAGCCCGTAGCGGTTCGCGGCCGCGAGCGGCATCAGGTTCGCGGCGGCGTGGCCCTGTTGGGTGCGCTGCCAGTGATCGCGGGAATTCACCGGCACCGCGGGCGGCGGCTCGGTGCCGATTGCGGTCGGATAGAGCAGGACCTCCGCGCCCGCAAGCGCCATGGCGCGCGCCGCCTCGGGAAACCACTGGTCCCAGCAGATGCCCACGCCGATGCGCGCATACCGCGTCCGCCAGACCTTGAAGCCGGTGTCGCCGGGACTGAAGTAATTCTTCTCCTGGTATCCCGGTCCGTTGGGGATGTGGGATTTGCGGTAGACGCCGAGCCGCGAGCCGTCCGCATCGAGGATGGCGACGGAGTTGAAATAGGCCGGTCCGGCGCGCTCGAAGAAGCTGATGGGCAGGACCACCCCGAGCTCGCGCGCCACCGCGCTGAAATGCTTCACCGCCGGATTCTCGTCGACGGTGCGGGCCAGCTTCAGGTGCCGCGCGTCCTGCTCGATGCAGAAGTACGGCGTCTCGAAGAGCTCCGGCAGCAGGATGACCCGGGCGCCGCGGGCGGCGGCCTCCCGCACCAGCTCCTCGCCCCTGGCGATGTTGGCGGCGCCGTCCCAGCCGCATGCCATCTGGATCGTGGCCAGCGTGACCGGACGCGGCGGACGACGGAAATGCTCAGGTTGCTTCGACATCGGGCTTCGCTCCCGTTTCCCCGCGCTCGAGCCGCGATCTGCGAACCTGCTCCGTGATGCGCATGGCCGTTTCCAACGCCATCAAGCCGGCCTCGCCCGTCACCACGGGAGGACGGTCATCGCGGATGCAGGTGAGGAAGGAATCGATCTCCGCCTTCAGAGCATCGCCCGGCTCGAGGCTCTGCTCCTCGATGGTGACCGGGAGCGGTCCGGGCGGCTCTCCAGGGCTGCGCTTGCGGATGACTGTCAGGACCTTCTGCTGCAGGTCCAGGGACAGGTAGGCGTCGTCCTCGAAGATGCGCATCTTGCGCTCGGTTTTCAAGCTGACACGGCTGGCCGTGGCGTTGACCACGCATCCGTTGGCGAAGGTGATCCGAGCGTTGGCGATGTCGATGTCTTCAGAGAAGACCGCCGTACCGATCGCGTCAATGGTCTTCACGGGCGCGCCGACGATCGTCTGGACGATGTCGATGTCGTGGATCATGAGGTCAAGCACGACGTTGACGTCCGTGCCCCGCTCACGGTACGGGGCAAGACGGTGGCACTCGACGAACCGCGGCGCCCGCAGATGAGGCTCCGCAGCCAGAATGGCGGAATTGAAGCGCTCCAGATGTCCGACCTGCAGGATGCGCCCGCGGCGGGCGGCCAGCTCGATCAGATCCCGGGCCTCCCGGGAGGTCTCGGTGATTGGCTTCTCGACCAGAACGTGAGCGCCCGCCTCGAGGAAGTCACGGGCTATCGAGAAGTGCGCCGGCGTCGGTGTCACGACGCTCACCGCCTCGACCGCGCCGAGAAGCTGCCGATAATCGGCGATCGGCCGCGAGCCGACCTCCGCCGCGACCGCTTCGCGGGCCTCCTGTCGGGCATCGACGACGCCCACCAGCTCGCATTGCGCCGCCTGGGCGTACTTCTGGGCATGGAACCGTCCGAGGTAGCCCACGCCAATGACCGCTGCCGTGATTTTGCGCATATCCTGGCATTATGACCTGGGAACTGGCCTGATCGGCTAAACTGCCCCACATGACGGAGCATTCCGGTAGCCCCGGCGCCCTGGGCCGGGCGCAGGTTTTTACCCTCGAGACGCGCACGCGGCGGGAGCTGGCGCTCTTCGGCGCCGCCCTGGCGCTGGGGCTGTTCATCGTCCCCCTGCTCATCTGGCTCGCCGGCCACCGCACCCTGGGCCCCTACACCCATGGCGACAATCCCCTGGGGCTGGGGCCGCTCGCCCTGTACGCGGATTACTTCTCGGGGCTGGCACACGGCTGGCTGGGGTATTGGACCGTGGCGCTGGGTCCGGCCGTGCTGCTTCTCGCGGTGAGGCTCTGGCTCGTCCTGCTGCGGCGCCTGCCGAAGGACTGAGATGCCCGGATTGGAACCGCAGATGCCCCCGAAAACTCTCAGCGATACTATGAGCGCCTGAGATCTTCCCCACTTCCCAAGGACCCCGCGAGCAGCTTCAGATGTCCAAGACCCTTCGCCGTCCGCTCGGATGGCTAGCCCTCACCGTTCTCTCGGTTCTGGTGCTCGCCGCCACGGACGCCGCCCTGCACAGTCCCGCCCGTGCCGCTTCGATCCTGCCGCCGGGGGCGCTCGCGCCGACCGACGAGCAGCGCTCGATCGCCCGCAAGATCGGCCGCATCCTGGAAGAGACGCACTACAGCGGCGCGCCCATCGACAAAGCGTTCTCCCGGCAGGTATTCGAGCGCTACCTGGAGTTCCTCGATCCCGAGCACAGCTACTTCCTGGCGAGCGACGTGCAGGGGTTCTCGGTCTATCGGGACCAGTTCGACGACATGATCCACAGCGGGAACATCGACCCCGGATTTCTCATTTTCGACCGGTTCAAGGAGCGCAACCGGCAGCGGATGCAGTACGCGATCAGTCTGCTGAAATCGCAGCCGGCCTGGAACACTCAGACCCGCTACGACTTCGACCGCGACCACGCGCAGTGGCCGGCGACCGAGACGGACATGAACCAGCTCTGGAAGGAGCGGGTAGTGAACGACGCCGTCTCGCTCATGCTCGCGGGCAAGACCTGGCCGCAGGCTGCCGACATCCTGCGTAAGCGCTATCAGAACGTCATTCAACGCGTCGATCAGATCAAGTCGGGCGATGTCTTTGAAGACCTGATGAACGCCTACGCGCGGACCTACGACCCGCACACGAGCTACTTCTCGCCGCTGAACTCCGAGGAGTACCGCATCCAGATGAGTCTCAATTATGAGGGCATCGGCGCGTCTCTCCAGCTCATCGACAACTACGTAACGGTGATGAACGTGATCCCGGGCGGGCCCGCGGCCGTAGCCGGCACCCTGAAGCCGAATGACCGCATCACCGGCGTTGGCGAAGGCCCGACTGGACCCATTACCGACGTCGTGGGGTGGCGTCTCGATGATGTGGTAGAGCTCATCCGCGGCAAAGCCGGCACGGCAGTCAGGCTGCAGGTACTGCCGCCCGGCGCGGCGCCCGGCTCGAAGGAAAAAGTGCTGGAGTTCGTCCGCAACAAGGTGACCCTCGAGGCGCAGGAAGCGCAAAGCAAGCTCAAGACGGTGACCGACAACGGCCGTACCTACAGGATCGGCGTCATTACCGTGCCGAGCTTCTACGAGGACATCGCCGCGGAGAACCGTGGCGACGCCAACTACCGCAGCACCACTCGCGACGTCCTGCGGTTGCTGCAGAAGCTGGAGGCGCAACACATCGATGGGCTGGTGCTCGACCTGCGCGACAACGGCGGCGGCTATCTGCCGGAGGCGACCGCGCTCACCGGCCTCTTCATCCCGCACGGCCCGGTCGTGCAGCTTCGCGACCGCAACGGACACATCGAGGTGCTCGACGATCCGGAGCAGGTGCCGGCCTACACCGGGCCGCTCGCGGTGCTGGTCAATCGCTACAGCGCGTCGGCCTCGGAGATCTTCGCCGGCGCGATCCAGGACTACCACCGCGGCCTCATCATCGGCCAGAATACCTTCGGCAAGGGCACGGTTCAGAACCTGGTGCCGCTCGATCGCTGGAGCGACGAGCCGATCGAGGGCCAGCTCACCGTGACCATCGGCAAGTTCTACCGCATCACGGGCGAGAGCACACAACACCGCGGGGTGCTGCCCGACGTGACCCTGCCCTCGCCCATCGATCCGAAGGAGGTCGGCGAGGCCGATCTGCCGGACTCGCTTCCCTGGGACCGGATCTCGGGCGTGCCCTTCAGGACCAGCGCGGGACTGTCAGCCGTGCCCTCGATCGCGCAGCTCGACAGCGACGAAGCGGCGCGCACCCGCCATGATCCCAACTATCAGTGGCTGGTCGCCGACATCAACGCCATCGACGCCATGCAGGCCGAGCACACGGTTTCACTGAACCTCGCCGACCGCCGCGCCGAGCGGACCCACGACGACAAGGAGCTGCTCGCGATCGACAACCAGCGCCGCGCCGCGCTGCATCTGTCGCCGCTCACGAACGTCGACCAGATCGACAGGGAAAAGAACCACGACAAGATTCCGGACGTGATCCTGGGTCAGGCGGTCGACATCACGGCCGACATGATCGCGCTCGATCGCTCCGAGCTGCCGCTCGAGAAGACCGCGAGCACGGGTGAGCACGGGCCGTAGCGGGACTCAGCCCGGATCCAGCGCTCAACGTAGCAGCACGCTGTAGAGGTCCCAGGTGTCCTCGGCGAGGACGTTCGGCATGCGGGCGGCCGCGAGCCCGTCCGCGTCCCCCTCGAGGGCCTCCCCCTCGGCGAACGCCAGCGACTCCGCGGTCGGCGTCGTGTCCGTCGCCGCGCGATAGCGCGCCAGCTGCTTCAGGCGGTCGGATCTCTGTTTGACTTCCTGTGTCAGGTTGGCGCCCCCGCGCAGCAGATCGTGCGCGCGCTCGATCTGCCGCATGAGCGCCTCGCACTCCGCGCGTGAGCCGTATTCGTCCGTGGCCTCGCGGTGGCGCGTGGCCTCGCGCGCCTGCATGACGAGCTGCGTGCGCGCCAGCCGCGCGCAGAGCACCTCGGCGTAGGCGACCGCCGCGATGTTGATGGCGCGGCGCGCATCGAGCGACAGGCCGGGAAATTCGGGTACGGGCTCGCGCGCGATCTCCTCGACGGCGGCGCTCGCCGCGGCCAGGGAGACGTCCGCCGCGGCCGCGGCCGCCCGCGTGCGCACGATCGCGTGCTCGTTGGCGCGGCGCTTGAAGTAATGCCAGAACCGCTGCAGCCGCCCGCGCCGGCTCTCGAGATCGGCCAGACGCGCCGCCTCTTCCGCCACCAGCCGCTGCGCCTCGCGCAGCCGCGGCTCGGCGGCCTGCCGCTTGGCGAACTGGCGGCGGTTGTGCTCGGCGAGATGTTGGCGGCGCTCGCGGTCCTCCTGCTGGGAGGCGAGCTCGGCGACGAAGCGCTGCAGCAGCTCGCGGCCCGTCTGCCAGAGCCGGCGCAACTGGTAGAACGTGAGCGCCGGGAAGGCCGTCTCGGTCGCGCCGAGCCGCGTCTCGAGCGCGCCCAGCATCTCCTGCACCCGCTGGGTGGCCCCTTCCTGCTGCTTGATGCGGTCCTTCAGGCGGTAGATCTCCTCCTGCAGCTCGCCGTAGGCCTTCTTCAGCTCCGCGCGGTTGCGAAAGAGAGCGAGCACGCGCCGCTCTTCGTCGGAAGTCTCCTCGCGACGAAAATTGAGCTTGAGAAATCCGAGCTGTCGCAGCGCCATCATGAGACGAACGGCGGCGGGCCGCCGGTTCTCAGTCGGCGGCAATGAGGCCGGTAGCCGTTGAGAAGCGATGCCCCCGCTCCGCGCAGTATTCCAGCCACTTGTTTAACATCATGTTACGCGCCCAGCGCTGATCCAGTTCACGCTCCGCGACGGTCCGGAGCGCCTTGAGAACCGGTTGCCCGTGACCGGCGGCCCAGTCCTGCGCCTCGACGAGGTGCGCATCGTGGTAGACGCACAGCCGCATATCGGGATAAGCCACCGCGCCCGCGGCCTCGGGCAGGACGTAGGTGAGCTGCGCGGTGGTGGTGTAAGGCGAGCGGCCGGTGACGGTGAGAAGAAGGTCACAGTCGCCCGCCACCTGCGAACGGTGCCCGCCTTCCAGGCCGCCGAGATCCCCCGCGAGCCAGCCGAGGCGGATGAAATTGCTCTCATAAAGGCTCATGAGCGCGACGAAGCTGCGGGGCCGCGCGCGCCAGGAGACTCGTGTCAGCGTGTCATCGAGCATCGCCCCGACTATAACGTACGTCGGTTACACTGCAAGCCGTGCCGTGCCGGTTTTTTGAAGAGCCATCGCGGAACTTGCGGAACCCTGCAAGTTCCGTGCTGGCGGCTAAGGCCGCAGCCGCCGCTCGATGCCCGTGTTGTTGAGAATGCGGCTGGCGATCTCCTCGATCGAGCACTCCGTGGTGTCCAGCGAAGGGACTCGCAGACGGGCGACCAGCGCCTCCGCGGCGCGCAGCTCGTAGCGCACCTGCTGCTCCGAGGCGTAGCGGCTCTGCGGGCGCCGCTCGTTGCGGATCTGTTGCAGGCGCTCGGGCGTGATGGTGAGGGCATAAAGCTTGCGACGGTGGGGCTCGAGCCGGGCGGGCAGCCGCCCGGACTCCAGGTCTTCCTCGGTGAGGGGATAATTGGCCGCGAACACACCGTACTGCAGCGCCAGATAAAGGCACGTGGGAGTCTTCCCGGAGCGGGAAACGCCGACGAGTATGACGTCGGCATGATCGTAATCGCCGCCGGTGCCGTCGTCGTTCGCCAACGCGAAGTTGGTCGCGTTGATGCGCGCCGTATAAGCGCCCAGGTCCGCGATGCCGTGCGCGCGGCCGGCCCGGTGGGTGGAGCGGGTGTTGAGCTCGCGCTCCAGCGGGCCGACGAAGGCGGCAAAGAAGTCGAGGAAGAGACCGTTGGCGCGCATCACCACGTCGCGCAGCTCGTCCTGCACCAGGGTGCTGAATATGATCGGGCGGACGCCTTCCTCCTCGGCCGCGCGGTCGATCCTGCGCACCGCCTCCTCCGCCTTGTCAAGCGTCGACACAAATGGCAAAGTCACGGGGCGAAACTGCAGGCCCTCGAACTGGGTCATGAGGCTGTGACCCAGCGTTTCCGCGGTCACCCCCGTCTGGTCCGACACGAA
>JASHVV010000273.1 GCA_030044385.1 Gammaproteobacteria bacterium | reverse complement strand
ATCAGCACCACGAAGGGATACTCCACGCGCCAGTCGGTCGCATCGGTGACGTGTGAGACCCGTGCGTAGGCGTCGAAGCGCAGGTTGTCGTTTCGCGTGCATCGTCCGAGCACGCGGGCCACCCTGCGGCGCAGCGCCGACCAGGTGTCGGAATCGGTCTCGAAGCTGCGCACCGCCGCGCGCGCCGCGGCCAGCAGCTCGCCCACCCGGTCATAGCGCTGCGTGTCGCCGGCATCCCGGCGGCGGTCGACTTCGGTCAGCCGGTGGTGCAGCGCCTCGACGAGGAGGCGCCGCCGGCGCTTGCTCTCGATGAGGTCATCCTGCAGGTAAGGATTGCGGCGCACCACCCAGATGTCGCCCAGCACCTCGTACAGCATCCGCGCCGAGCGCCCCGTGCGCCGCTCGCCCCGCAGCTCCTCGATGAGCGCCCAGTGCCGCGCCCCGAGCAGCCGGATCACGATCTCCCGATCGGAGAACGACGTGTAGTTATACGGAATCTCGCGCAGCCGCGCCGCCGCCTCGCGCTCACGCGCGGGCTCGAGGGGCAGCGATTCCTGTGTCGGTATGGCGCTCATCCCTAACCCGGATTTTTCATGAACGGCGCAAACATTCAGCGGGGACTTGGTTCGAGAGGTATTTCCCGGGGCGTGAAAAACACGGACGTTTTTCCCGCAGACTACAGGGACGTACTTGCGACGGCCCGGGAAATACCTCTCGAAGCGAGGCCCCGGGGTCGGATTGTCAGCGTTCGTCAATAATGTCGGCTAAAGGGGAATCCTCACGGAAGGTCGGTGGTGCCCATCAGGTACCGGTCGCATTCCCGCGCGGCGCCCCGACCCTCGTTGATGGCCCAGACCACCAGGCTCTGCCCGCGCCGGCAGTCGCCCGCCGCGAAGACGCCCTTCACGTTGGTCGCGTACACGCCGTGCTGGGCCTCGATGTTCGAGCGGGAGTCGGTGCGCACGCCGAGGTCGGCGAGCAGCGGCTGCTCCGGACCCGTGAAGCCCATCGCGAGCAGCACCAGGTCCGCCGGGATCTCCCGCTCGCTGCCCGGCACGTCGGCCGGGACGAAGCGCCCGTTGGAGTCCTTCTGCCAGGCGACCTGGATGGTGCTGAGGGAGCGGACCCGTCCGTCGGCGTTGCCGTTCAGGCGCTTGACCGTCGTGACGTACACGCGCGGATCGGAGCCGAACTTCGCCGCGGCTTCCTCTTGCCCGTAGTCCAGCTTGTAGACCTTCGGCCATTCGGGCCAGGGGTTGTCCGCCGCGCGCTCCAGCGGCGGCTGCGCCATGATCTCGATCTGGGTCAGGCTCTTGCAGCCCTGACGCATGGCGGTAGCGACGCAGTCAGTGCCGGTATCACCGCCGCCCACCACGACGACGTGCTGGCCGCGCGCGTGGATCGGGCTGTGATCCGGACCGCCGTTGAGAAACGCCTTCGTGCTCGCCGTCAGGTACTCCATTGCGAAGTGCACGCCCTGCAGCTTACGGTTCTCGACGGTCAGGTCCCGCGGCTGCGTGGCTCCGGTGCATACGACGATGGCGTCGAAGTCCTTCAGCAGCAGCATCGCCTCGACGTTCTCGCCGACGTTAGCATTGCATACGAACTTGATGCCTTCCTGCTGCAGCACTTCTATGCGCCGCAGCACGACATCCTTCTTGTCGAGCTTCATGTTGGGGATGCCGTACATCAGCAGGCCGCCCGGCCGATCCTCGCGCTCGAGCACGGTGACGCCGTGGCCGGCGCGATTCAGCTGCGCGGCCGCGGCGAGGCCTGCCGGGCCGGAGCCGATCACCGCCACCCGCTTGCCCGTGCGCACCGCCGGCGGCTCGGCCGAGATCCAGCCCTGCTCCCAGCCTTTGTCGACGATCGCGTTCTCCACGCTCTTGATGGTCACGGGCGGGGCGTTGATGCCGAGCACGCACGAGCCCTCGCACGGCGCCGGACACACGCGGCCGGTGAATTCCGGGAAGTTGTTGGTCTTGTGCAGCCGCTGCAGCGCATCGCGCCAGAGGCCGCGGTAGACCAGATCGTTCCACTCCGGGATCAGGTTGTTCACCGGGCAGCCGGAGGCCATGCCGGAGATGAGCTTGCCCGTGTGGCAGAACGGCACGCCGCAGTCCATGCAGCGGGCGGCCTGGTTGCGCAGCCGCTTCTCGTCCATGTGGTGGTGGAACTCCTGCCAGTCGCGCACGCGCTCGACGGGCGTGCGGTCCACGGGGAGCTCGCGTAAATACTCGATGAAACCGGTCGGCTTGCCCATTTGAATCAATTCCCGCCGACGCGCGCGAGGTCGCGCGCATTCTCTTCGAAGGCCACCATGATGGCCTCGTCGCCCGTCAGACCCTGCGCGTGCGCCCGCTTGAGCGAGGCGACGGCGCGCTTGAAGTCCTTGGGCACCACGGCGACGAACTGCGGCAGCAGCCGCTCCCAGCTCTCGAGCACGTAGCGCGCGCGCGCGCTGCCGGTGAGGTCCCGGTGGCGCTCGATCATGCCCCGCACGCGCGCGATCTCCTCCGGATCCTCCAGCCGCTCGACGCCCACCATCTGCGTGTTGACCCGCGAGGCGAAGTCGCCGGCTTCATCGAGCACGTAGGCGATGCCGCCCGACATGCCGGCGCCGAAGTTGCGCCCCGCCGGGCCGAGCACCACCACGCGGCCGCCCGTCATGTACTCGCAGCCATGATCGCCGACCGCCTCCACGACTGCATCGGCGCCGCTGTTGCGTACGGCGAAGCGCTCGCCCGCCATGCCGCGGATATAGGCCTCGCCGCTCGTTGCGCCGTAGAGCCCGACGTTGCCGATGATGATGTTCTCCTCCGGTGCGAACGGCGAGCCTGCCGGCGGATAGACTACGAGCCGGCCGCCCGAGAGCCCTTTGCCGAGGTGGTCGTTGGCGTCGCCTTCCAGGGTAAACGTCATGCCGCGAGGCATGAACGCGCCGAAGCTCTGCCCGGCCGATCCCTTGAAGCCGATCCGGATGGTGTCGTCCGGCAGGCCCTCGGGGCCGTACTTGCGCGTGATCTCGCTGCCGGTGATGGTGCCGACCACACGGTTGACGTTGCGGATCGGCAGCTCGGCGCGGACCTGCTCGCCGCGCTCGATCGCCGGCCGGCAGATCTCGAGCAGCGTCGTCACGTCCAGGGACTTGTCCAGGCCGTGGTCCTGGTCGATCTGGCGGAACCGGCCGACCTCGGCGCCGACGTCCGGCTGGTAGAGGACGTTGCTGAAGTCGAAGCCCTTGGCCTTCCAGTGGTCCACGGCCTTCTTGGCCGCCAGGCGATCGACCCGGCCGACCATCTCCTCGACGGTGCGGAAGCCGAGCCGCGCCATGATCTCGCGCATGTCCTGCGCGATGAAGCGCATGAAGTTGATCACGTGCTCCGGCGTGCCGGCGAACTTCTCCCGCAGCCGCGGATCCTGCGTGGCGATGCCGGCCGGGCAGGTGTTGAGATGACAGACGCGCATCATGATGCAGCCGACCGCGACCAGCGGAGCCGTCGCAAACCCGAACTCCTCCGCTCCGAGGAGGGCGGCGATGGCGACGTCGCGTCCGGTCTTGAGCTGGCCGTCGGCCTCGACGGCAATGCGGCTGCGGAGGTTGTTCAGGACCAGGGTCTGATGCGTTTCCGCGATCCCGAGCTCCCACGGCAGGCCGGCGTGATGGATCGAGGTCTGCGGCGAGGCTCCCGTGCCGCCGTCATAACCGCTGACCAGCACGACGTCGGCGTGCGCCTTGGCGACGCCCGCGGCGATGGTTCCGACGCCGACCTCCGATACCAGCTTGACGCTGATGCGCGCCTCACGGTTGGCATTCTTGAGGTCGTGGATCAGCTCCGCCAGGTCCTCGATGGAGTAGATGTCATGGTGCGGCGGAGGCGAGATGAGCCCGACTCCCGCCGTGGTATGCCGGGTCTTGGCGATCCACGGATACACCTTCGTGCCGGGCAGCTGGCCGCCCTCGCCGGGCTTCGCGCCCTGCGCCATCTTGATCTGCAGCTCGCGCGCGTTGACGAGGTACTGGCTGGTCACGCCGAAGCGGCCCGAGGCCACCTGCTTGATGGCGCTGTTCCTCGAGTCGCCGTTCGGCAGCGGCTGGTAGCGGTCGGGATCCTCACCGCCCTCGCCCGTGTTGCTCTTGCCGCCGATGCGGTTCATGGCGATCGCGAGCGTCTCGTGCGCCTCGCGGCTGATCGAGCCGTAGGACATGGCGCCCGTCTTGAAGCGCTTGAGGATGCTCTCGACCGGCTCGACCTCTTCCAGAGGCACCGGCTCCGACGGGGCGAATTCCAGCAGCCCGCGCAGAGTCGCGAGCTTCTTCGACTGGTCGTCGATCAGCTGCGCGTACGACTTGTAAGTGGCGAAGCTCCCGGTGCGCACCGCCTTCTGCAGGCGATGGATCGACTCCGGGTTGAAGAGGTGATGCTCGCCATCCGCCCGCCATTGATATATGCCGCCCGCCTCGAGCGCATGGCCGTTGGTCTCGCGCGCCGGGAAGGCCGCGCGGTGGCGCATCAGCGCCTCCTGCGCGAGGGTCTCCATCCCGATGCCGCCGATGCGCGAGGCCGTCCAGGTGAAGTACTGGTCGATGATGTCCTGGCGCAGGCCGACGGCCTCGAACACCTGGGCGCCGTGATAGCTCTGGATGGCGGAGATGCCCATCTTGGACATCACCTTGATGACGCCCTTGGTCGCGGCCTTGACGAAGTTCTTGCACGCGAGCTTGGAGTCGACCTGGGTCACCAGTCCCTCGTGGATCAGGCTCTCCAGCGTCTCGAACGCCAGGTAGGGGTTGACCACCGAGCAGCCGAAGCCGATGAGGAGCGCGAAGTGATGCACCTCGCGCGCCTCGCCGGTCTCGAGCGCGAGGCTGACGCGCGTGCGCAGCCCCTCGCGGATGAGGTAGTGGTGCAGTGCGCTCACCGCCAGCAGTGACGGCACCGCCGCGAACTCGCGGCTGACGCCGCGGTCGCTGAGGATCAGGATGTTGACCTCCTCGTCCTCGATCTGCCGCCGGGCCGCCAGACAGAGCTCTTCCACCGACTTGGTGAGTCCTTTCTCCCCGCGCGTGGCGCGGAACAGGATGGAGAGCGTGCCGACCTTCAGGCCCGGGAGCGACAGCCGCCGGACCTTGGCGAACTCCTCGTTGGTGAGGATCGGGCCCTTGAGCTCCAGGCGGCGGCAGTCGGCGGGCTGCGGCCGCAGGAGGTTACCCTCCGAGCCCAGCCAGACCTCGGACGCGGTGATGAGCTCCTCGCGGATGCAGTCGATCGGCGGGTTGGTCACCTGCGCGAAGAGCTGCTTGAAGTAGTCGTAGAGCAGCCGCGGCTTGGCCGACAGCGCCGCGAGCGGTGTGTCGTTGCCCATGGACCCCACCGCCTCGACGCCGTTCTTCGCCATGGGCGCGAGCAGCGTGCGCTCGTCCTCGAACGTATAGCCGAAGGCGATCTGGCGCGCGCGCAGGGCCTCCGGATCGGCGGGCGGCAGCTCCGCGGCCGCGGGCAGGTCCTCGAGGTGTACCAGGTGCTCGTCCAGCCACACGCGATAGGGATGCTCGGTCGCGACGGTGCGCTTGATCTCCTCGTCGCCGATGATGCGGCCCTGCGCGGTGTCGACCAGGAACATGCGCCCCGGCTGCAGCCGGCCCTTGCGCACCACGTCCTGCGGCGGCACGTCGAGCACGCCGGCTTCCGATGCCATGATGACCAGATCGTCCTTCGTGACGTAATAGCGCGAAGGCCGCAGGCCGTTGCGGTCGAGCACCGCCCCGATGCTCTTGCCGTCGGTGAAGGCGATCGAGGCCGGCCCGTCCCAGGGCTCCATCAGGCTGGAGTGATACTGGTAGAAGGACCTCAAGTCCGGGTCCATGCTCTCGTGGTTGGACCAGGGCTCGGGGATCAGCATCATCATGGCGTGCGGCAGCGAGCGCCCCGCGAGCACCAGCAGCTCGAGCGTATTGTCGAGCATCGCCGAGTCGCTGCCGTTCGGGTTCACGACCGGCAGGATCTTCGGCGTGTCCTCGCCGAAGAGGTCGGAGGCGAACAGCGCCTCGCGCGCCTTCATCCAGTTGTAGTTGCCCCGCAGCGTATTGATCTCGCCGTTGTGCGCGAGATAGCGATACGGGTGCGCCCGGTCCCAGCTCGGGAAGGTGTTGGTGCTGAAGCGCGAATGCACCAGCGCGAGCGCCGTCTCGACGGCCGGGTGCTCGAGGTCGGTGAAGTACTTCGTGAGCTGCTCGGTGAGCAGCATGCCCTTGTAGACGAAGGTCTTGTGCGAGAGGCTGCAGAGATACCAGTACTCGGCGCCGTCGATGGTCGAGGTGCGGATCTCGCTGTAGGCGCGCTTCCTGATGATGTAGAGCTTGCGCTCGAATTCGGCCTCATCGCGCACCTTGGGGCCGCGCCCGATGAAGACCTGGCGGATGAAGGGTTCGCCGGCGCGCGCCGTCTCGCCCAGGGAGCTGTTGTTGACCGGCACCGTGCGCCAGCCGAGGACCGTCTGCCCCTCCGACTGGATGATGTGCTCGAACACCTCGACCAGCCGCCGCCGGCGGGTGGGATTGCGGGGAAAGAACACGAGGCCGCTCGCATACTCTCCCGGTCCGGGCAGCGAGAACAGGCGGTCCTTCCTGGTGACGTGCTGGAAATAGGCATGCGGCATCTGGATGAGCACGCCCGCCCCGTCGCCCGTATTGGCCTCGCAGCCGCAGGCGCCCCGGTGATCGAGGTTGCGCAGCACCTGGATGCCCTGCTCGAGGATGCGATGGGACTTGCGGCCCTTGACGTCGACGACGAAGCCTACGCCGCAGGCCTCGTGCTCGAACCACGGGTCGTAGAGCCCCTGCTTCCCCGGGGGCAGGTGCGCGGCACGGCGCTGATGTCGCATGACTGATCGGCCTCTCGTTGCTGGAAGAGCGGGCGCACGTTCCCTGGCGCCGGTGCGAGCCCCCTTTTTCAGGGGCAGGATCCCGCCGGCGGCGACCGCAAAATTGTCCGCAGAAAAGACTGGAGGGCGGATCGCGGCGCCGCACCCGGACGCTCGAGTCAGGGAGTCCGGGCGGCGCGTGACCGTCTGAGCCGCCGATATAGCCCGATAATATCCGCCTCTGGCACCGGGTCAATGGTGGTACAGGCCTTTTTCGGGACATTTATGAAAATTGCAACCTTCAATGTCAACGGCATCGGCAGCCGCCTGCCGGCGCTCCTGGAGTGGCTCGGCCGGGAGTCTCCCGATGTCGCCTGCCTGCAGGAGCTCAAGGCTCCCGATGCCGCATTTCCGCTGGCCGCGATCCGCCTGGCCGGGTACGAGGCCGTGTGGCACGGCCAGCGCTCCTTCAACGGCGTCGCCATCCTTGCCCGGGGCGCCTCTCCGGTCGAGATCCGCCGCGGACTGCCGGGCGATCCCGACGATACCCACAGCCGCTACCTCGAGGCCGAGGTCGGCGGCGTCGTGGTCGGCTGCCTCTACCTGCCGAACGGCAATCCGCAGCCCGGCCCCAAGTTCGACTACAAGCTGGCCTGGATGGAGCGGCTCGTCCGCCATGCGCAGACGCTCCTCGGGCTCGGCAAGCCGGTGGTGCTGGCCGGCGATTACAACGTCGTGCCGACCGACTTCGACATTTACGACCCGACGTACTGGCGGAAGGATGCGCTCCTGCAGCCGGAGAGCCGCGCGGCTTATCAGCGTCTGCTCGATCAAGGCTGGACGGACGCCGTGCGCAGTCGTCATCCGCAGGAGCGGATCTATACGTTCTGGGATTACTTCCGGGATCACTGGAAGCGCAACTCCGGATTGCGCATCGATCATCTGCTCCTCAGCCCGCAGCTCGCTCCGCGTCTGCTCGACGCCAACGTCGACAGCTGGGTGCGCGGCGGGGAGAAGCCGAGCGATCACGCGCCCACCTGGGTCGCGCTCGCCGCGGGCTCCTGACATAACACCAGGCGCTTGCCGCCGCGGGGGAACTGCCGAGCTTCTTTTACATTATCTCCGATATTCCCTAGAGTAGGGCGGTGGCTTTATCGGCAATCGCCTTGTTCCTGGACGTTGACGGCACGCTGCTCGAGCTTGCCGCCGTGCCGCAGGCCGTGTCGGTCCCGGATGACTTGCGGGACCGGCTGCGCGCGCTCTTTCGCGCCGGCGGCGGCGCCATTGCGCTCGTCAGCGGCCGCGCCATCATGGATCTCGACGCGCTCTTTGCGCCGCTGACGCTGCCGGCGGCGGGTCTGCACGGCTTCGAGCATCGCGACGTGTCCGGCACCTATCGCCGGCGGCCGCCTCCCTCCGAGGCCGCGCTCGCGGCCGCGCGCGGCGCGATGTTGGATTTTGCGGCGCGGCACGCGGGTGCGCGCGTGGAGGACAAGCGGTTTGCGCTGGCGCTGCATTACCGGGGCGCGCCGCGGCTGGAGGAAGCGGCTCTCACCGCGATGCGCGGCATCGCCGCGCGTGCGGGCGGGGAGCTCGAAGTGCAGCGCGGCAAGACGGTGGTGGAGCTGCGTCCCACGGGGGCGACCAAGGGGGAGGCAGTGGCGGCCTTCCTCGGCGAGGCGCCGTTCGCCGGCCGCCTGCCCGTATTCGTGGGCGACGATCTCACGGACGAGGCAGCGTTCGAGCTCGTCAACCGGCGCGGCGGCCTGTCGGTCCTCGTGGGCAGTCCCCGTCCGACCGCGGCGCGCGCGCGCCT
>JASHVV010000272.1 GCA_030044385.1 Gammaproteobacteria bacterium | reverse complement strand
GGCGCGCCGCCGCCTGCATCGGCGGCTGGCTCGACTGGCCGACGATCGCCTGCGCCAGGCTGCGGATCGCCGTCACCGACTGTCCGAACTCATCGTGCAGCTCGTGGGCGATCAGGCGCCGCTCCTCCTCCAGCCGCTGCTCGATCAGGACCGGCGCCACCGCCCGCTCGACGATCCAGAGCGCCAGACCGTTGACGATGAGCAGCATGACGGCGGCAATGGCGAGCAGCCGCGTGATGGCATCCCAGCCGTCGAGAATGCCGCGCGAGGGCGCGGCCCGCACGATGAGCTCGAGGCCCGAAGGCAGAGGAAAGACATAGCGCGGGATCTTCGGGGCGACCAGATGCGCGAACCAGGCCGGCGCATAGTGGCCCGCCTTGTAGGTGGCGGGCGGCGAATGATACAACACCGGGCCGCCGGCATGAGTCAGCACGATGTCGCTGGAGCGCACGTGGCCGAGTTGGGTCAGGAAACCGGCGAGCGTCTCCGGGCCGCCGGCGCGCCAGTAGATCCCGACCAGGCGGCCGAGGAGCTGGATCGTCACCTGGTTGGCCGACAGGATGTCCTCCCGTACGCGCGAGCGCGTGAGCTGCACCTCGGACACGACCAGGACGATCGCCCAGACGATCGTCAGGCCGGTGACCACCAAATGCAGACGCGTGCGCAGCTTCATCGGCAAGGGCCATCGATGCGGTCCGCAGTCCGGAACCAGCGCCTCATCCTAGCAGTGCCGCGAGGTTTGCGACTCATGAAAATCATGAGGCGCGATTCATGATCGTCCGCTTCCGCCGTACGGGCCGCTTTGGCGACGATGGCGATGCCGGGCCATCCGGCCCGGCTTCACGGCAAACGACTGGAGGACTCGTCATGAAATGGGAAACCCCGCGGGCGATCGACCTTCGCTTCGGCATGGAAATCACGATGTACATCGCCCATCGTTGACCGGGAAGCGCGCGGCGCACGTGCCGCTGCCGCGGCGCATGCGCCGCGCAAGGCCCGTCGCATGAAGATTCGCGTCCTCGGGTCCGCCGCGGGAGGCGGATTTCCGCAGTGGAACTGCAACTGCCGCAACTGCGCCGGTGTGCGCGCAGGAACGGTGAGGGCGCGCGCGAGGACACAGTCATCCATCGCCGTCGGTCCTGACGGGGCGGACGCCTCTTTGTGGGCACTGGTCAACGCCTCGCCCGACGTTCTCATCCAGCTCCGCGCCCACGACGACTTTCAGCCCGCCCGCTCGCCTCGCGACACGGCAATCGCCGCGGTCGTGCTCGTGGACGGCCAGGTCGACCATACGACCGGCCTCTACATGCTGCGCGAGTCGACACGGCCCTGGCCCCTCTGGTGCACCGATGCCGTGTATGCCGACCTGACTCGGGGCAACCCGCTCATCGAGGTGCTGTCCCACTATTGCCGCATCGAGCGCCGCCGCATGCCCCTGGACGGCGGCGGGTTCACCGTCGAAGGGGTGCGCGGCATCCGCTGGCACGCCCTGCCCGTGGCCGGAAAGCCCGCGCCCTACTCCCGCAACCGCGAGTCTCCCGTGGCGGGGGACAACGTGGCGCTCCTCATCACCGACGAGAGCACGCGCCGGACCCTGTTCTATGCGCCCGGCCTCGAAGGCATCGACGCCGCGACCTGGCAGGCCATGCAGTCGGCCGCCTGCGTGTTGGTGGATGGCACGTTCTGGAGCGACGATGAGATGCTCCGGCTCGGCCTGTCGCGCCAGCGGGCGCGCGACATCGGCCATCTGGCGCAGAGCGGGCCGGACGGCATGCTGGAGCGGCTCGGCCGGCTGCCCGAGACCACGCGCAAGATCCTGATCCACGTCAACAACACCAATCCCATCCTCGACGAGGACTCCCCCGAGCGCGCCGAGCTGGCGCGCCGCGGGGTCGAAGTCGCCTGGGACGGCATGGAGATCGATCTGTGAGCGCGGCCCCGTGGACGCCGGCGGAGTTCGAGAGCCGGCTGCGGGCCAAGGATGGCGGTTATCACATCCATCACCCTTTCAACGTGATGCTGAACCGCGGCCGCGCGCGGCCGGAGCAGATCCGCGGCTGGGTGGCCAACCGGTTCTACTATCAGATCAACATCCCGATCAAGGATGCCGCGATCATGGCCAACTGCGACGACCGCAGCGTGCGCCGCCACTGGGTGCAGCGCATTCTCGATCATGACGGTTACGGCGACGATCCGGGAGGCATCGAGTCCTGGCTGCGCCTCGCGGAGGCCGTGGGGCTCGAGCGCGCGCGGGTCGAGAGCCTGACGGATCTCCTGCCGGGAGTGCGCTTCGCGGTCGATGCCTACGTCAACTTCGCCCGCCGCGCGCCCTGGCACGAAGCCGCGTGCGCCGCGCTGACCGAGCTCTTCGCGCCGCAGATCCACCAGCAGCGCCTCGCCGGCTGGCCCGATCACTACCCGTGGATCGACCGCGCCGGGCTGCACTACTTCCAGAGCCGCCTGAGCTCCGCCAACCGCGATGCGGAGCTGGCGCTGGCGGCGACGCTCGAGCGGTTCCGCACCCGGACCGAGCAGGAGCGCGCGCTGGAGATCCTGCAGTTCAAGCTCGACGTGCTCTGGCAGATGAACGATGCCATGGCGCTCAAGTATGGCGTGCAATGACTCCGCGCGCGCAGTGATGGACAGCGTCGACATGGCGGCACGTCCGGCAATCAGCGGCGGCTTTCGCCTGCAGTGGGAGCCCGCGCAGGAGGCGCACGTCCTGCTCTACCCCGAGGGGATGGTGCAGCTCAACCGCAGCGCCGCCGCGATCCTGACACGCTGCGACGGCACCCGGACCGTTGCCGACATCGTCGCGGACCTCGAGCGGACTTACGAGCTCCCCGGACTGGCGTCCGACGTTTGCGCATTCGTCGCCTTCGCGGTGGAGCGGACGTGGCTGGAGCTGCGCGCATGACGGATCCAGCGGCCGTGCCCGCCGAGCGGCAAGGCAGCGACGCCGCGCGTCCCGGTCCGCCGCTGTGGCTTCTTCTCGAGCTGACTTACCGCTGTCCCCTGCACTGCGTGTTCTGCTACAACCCGACCGATCTCAGCAACGTCGGCCGCGAGCTCGAGACCGCGGAGTGGCTGCGCGTTCTGGCGGAGGCGCGGGCGCTGGGATCGGTGCAGCTCGGGCTCTCCGGCGGCGAGCCGCTCGCGCGCGAGGATCTGGAGACGATCGTCGCCGCCGCGCACCGGCTCGGTTTCTACACCAACCTCATCACCTCGGGGGTGGGCCTCACGGAGGCGCGCCTGGCGGCGCTGCAGGCTGCCGGGCTCGATCACATCCAGCTCTCCTTCCAGGACAGCACGCGGCGCATGAACGATTTCCTCAGCAGCACGCGCACCTTCGAGCTCAAGTCGCGCGTGGCGGCGCTCATCAGGAAATATCGCTATCCGATGGTGCTCAACGTGGTGCTGCACCGCCTCAACATCGATCACGTGGAGGAAATCCTCGACATGGCAGAGCGGATGGGCGCCGACTACGTCGAGCTCGCCAACACCCAGTATTACGGCTGGGCGTGGCGCAACCGCGCGCAGCTTCTGCCGAGCCGCGCGCAGCTGCGGCGCGCGGAGGAAGCCACCGCGCGCTTTCGCGAGCGGGTCGGCCGGCGCATGCGGGTCTTCTTCGTCGTGCCGGATTACTTCGAGGTACGGCCGAAGCCGTGCATGAGCGGCCTCGGACGCGTATTCCTCGGCATCGCGCCGGACGGGGTGGCGCTGCCCTGTCAGTCGGCACGGATGCTGCCCGGCCTCGACTTCCCCAACGTGCGCGCGGCCAGCATCCGCTCGATCTGGTACGACTCGCCCGCGTTCAACCGCTACCGCGGCGAGGCCTGGATGAAGGAGCCCTGCCGCAGCTGCCCGGAGCGCGGGCGGGATTTCGGCGGCTGCCGCTGCCAGGCCTATCTGCTGACGGGCGATGCGGCCAACGCCGATCCGGTCTGCGCGCTCTCGCCGCACCATCATCTGGTGACCGAAGCGGTGGCGGCTGCCGAGCGGCAAGCGGGCGCGCCTGCTCTCGCGGCGCCGCTCGCTTTCCGCGATTACCGCGAGGTCACCCGCGCCGACAGCCGCGCCGACACCCTGGGCCGGCGGCCAAAGTGATACATTCCTCGGCATGGCCGTGCGACCGGTACTCAAGATGGGCGAGCCGCTGCTCGGGCAGGTGGCCGCTCCCGTGCAGCGTTTCGACGCGCAGCTGGCCGCGCTGGTCGCGGACATGACGGAGACCATGCACGCGCTCAACGGCGCCGGGCTGGCCGCGCCGCAGATCGGCGTGAGTCTGCGGGTGGTCATCTTCGAGATCACCTCCAACCCGCGGTACCCCGACGTCCCGCCCATCCCTTTCACCGTGCTGGTCAATCCGGAGCTGACCGCGCTCGGCGAGGAGCAGGAGGACGGCTGGGAAGGGTGCCTGTCGGTTCCGGGGCTGCGGGGCCTGGTGCCGCGGTTCACGCGGCTCCGCTATCGGGGCCGCGACATCGAGGGCGCGGTCATCGATCGGACGGTGGCAGGATTCCATGCCCGGGTGGTGCAACACGAGGTCGACCACCTCGACGGCATTCTGTATCCGCAGCGGATGCGGGACCTGCGGAACTTCGGTTTCGAGGACGCGCTCAGAGGTCAGGTGAGGCCGACGCCGGACTGACCAGAGCGGCCGCCGCTCTCGAGCCGCGGCGCCTCGCGCCCGGTTCAGGCGCCCGTGTTGGCTCCGGGGTCGTAGCGCATCGGCTTCGTGACGCCCATGCGCGAGAGCTCCTTCAGCAGCGCCTCCGCGAGCTCCCGGTGCGCGGCCCGGTCGAAGAGCGGCGCCGCCTCCCAGTCGTAGGCCCACGGATGGGCCGTCCGCAGCTTCTCCGGCTCGTCGGCGTAACGGGGAATGACGTGGGCGTGGAGAGCGGGCTCGAGGTTGCCGAGGATGGCGTAGTTGATGCGCTCCGCCCCCGTGACCTTGAGCACCGCATCCCCGAGCCGCGCGAGG
>JASHVV010000033.1 GCA_030044385.1 Gammaproteobacteria bacterium | reverse complement strand
GCGACCAAGACGTCCTTCTACCGGGAGAGGATCGATCGCGGCGCGGTCCCGCTGCGTCCTGGAGTGCGCCGACTGATGGCCGAGGCGCGTGCCGCGGGGGTCAGGCTGGCGATCGCCTCGACGACATCCCCCGACAACGTATCGGCGCTTCTCGAAGGCGCGCTGGGTTACGACGCGCTCGGGGGCTTCGGCGTCATCGCCGCTGGTGATGCGGTGCCGCGCAAGAAGCCGGCTCCCGACATCTACCGGCTGGCGCTCGAGCGGCTCGGTGTCGCCGCCGGGTGCGCGGTTGCGTTCGAGGACTCCGCGATCGGCGTGGCGGCGGCGAAGGCGGCCGGGCTCCTCACGATCGCGACGCCGAGCGACTGGACCCGCGGCCAGGACTTCGCCGCGGCGGACCTCGTGCTGCCCTCCCTGGCCGATCCCGAATCACCGCTCGGGCCGGATGATGCGTGGCGCATCGGGGCCTCCCAGCTCGGGCTCGAGCAGCTTGCAATCCTGCACGCCGCGGCGCTGCCGCGCTGACTCGCGCGGCCGCTAGGCGGGCTTCTGCCCGTCGATCCAGGTCTCGAGGACGTTGAGCTTCTCGTCGGCGAGCACCAGATTGGCGCGGTACCCGGGCTCGATGCGGCCGAGCTCGTGGGAGAGGCCGAGGAACTCCGCCGGATACAGGCTGGCCATGCGGACGGCCTCCGGGAGAGAGACGCCGAGGAGGGACACGGCGTTGCGCACGCAGCTCGCCATGTCGATGTTGGAGCCGGCGAGCCGCCCGTCCTCGTCGATGCAGACGTTGCCCGAGACCGAGACGTCGCGTCCCTGAAGTTTGAAAGAGCGGGCATCGGTGCCGACGGTCGGCATGGCGTCCGTGACCAGCATGAAGCGGCTCGAGGGCTTGCAACGCAAGGCGAGGCGCAGGACGACCGGCGAGATATGCTGCCCGTCCACGATGATGCCGCACCAGCTGTCGAGGCTCTCGAGCGCCGCGCCGACCACGCCGGGCTTGCGGCCGGTGAGCTGCGACATCGCATTGAAGAGGTGCGTGAAGCCGGTGAGCCCGTGGTGCAGGGCGGCCACCACCTCCGCATAGGTCGCATTGGTGTGACCGGCGGAGACGATGATGCCGGCCCGGGCCAGCTTCTCGATGATCTCGGGCTTGGTCATCTCCGGCGCGAGCGTCACCAGCGTGCGGCCGATGCCGAGCGAAGTGAGCAGGCCTACGGCGCTGGTGTCGAGCTCGCGCAGCTTCGCGGGATCGTGGACACCCTTGCGCTCCACGTTGAGGAAGGGGCCCTCGATGTGGATGCCGAGCACCCCAGGCACGCCGGTCTCGATCGCGCCGCGCGCTGCGGCGATGGCGCGCGCCACCACATCGAGATCGGCGCTGATCAGCGTCGGCATGAATCCCGTAGTGCCGAAGCGCCGGTGAGCGCGCCCAATCCGCCGGATGGCCTCGACGCTCGGGGAGTCGTTGAACAACACGCCGCCGCCGCCATTCACCTGGGAATCGATGAAACCGGGCAACAACAGGTTGCCGCGCAGGTCGACCGCAGTCGCGCCGCGGCTGCTCGGGTGGTCCTGCGGAACGATGTCGAGAATGCGGCCGCCTTCGAGCAGCACGCACTGTCCCGTGACGAGGGCTTGCTCGCGCAGCACCCGCCCGTTGAGAAGCGCAATGGGCATCAAACGGTCTCGGTCACTTTTCTGAGGTTGGGCGGCCGGTCCGGATCGAGACCGCGCGCGAGGGACAGGGCGTTCGCCATGCGATAGAACGTTTGTATGATCAGCATGGGCTCGATCACCGGGTGCGCGGGCTCCGAGGCGAGGTGCAGGGCACCCTGACAGCGGGACCCCGCAATCATGACATCGGCTTTGCGGGCCACGAGCTCGGCGCCGAGCGCTTCGATGCCGGCGCGGGTCTCATCGTTCTGGGAGAAAACGAGCGCGGGGAACCCGGGACGCACGAGCGCCATCGGGCCGTGGCGCAGCTCCGCGGCGCTCACCGCCTCGGCATGCAGTCCACAGGTCTCTTTGAGCTTGAGGGCGGCCTCCTGCGCCACGCCGAGTCCCATGCCGCGGCCGACCACGAACAGGTTGTTGGCGGTCTTCAGATGCTCGACCACCGCGCTCCAGTCGAGATTCCACGCCCGCTCGAGGTGCTTGGGCGCCTTGCGGATCTCCTCGGAGAGCTCGCGGTCCTCGGCCCAGCGCGATACCAGATGGATGATGGCCGCCAGGGAAGCGATGAAGGACTTGGTGGCGGCGACACTCGTCTCCGGACCGGCGCAGAGCGGCACCACGTGATCGGCCCGCTGCGCGAGCGGCGAGTCTTTCGCATTGACCAGCGCCACCACCATGGCGCCCGCCTCGCGCGCCTTGCCCACCGCGGCCAGGAGGTCCGGGCTCGCGCCCGACTGGGAGATGGCGAGGCACACGGAGTTGCCGAGATCCGCATGGGTGTCGTAAACGGAGCTCACGGACGGCGCGGCGGACGAGGTCAACACTCCGAGGCGCGTCTCGATCAGATACTTGGCGAAGGTCGCGGCGTGATCGGAGCTGCCGCGCGCGCAGGTCACGACCGCGCGCGGCGCCAGCCGCCGCAGGCGCTCGCCGAGACGCTCCATGTCCTCCGCGTTGGCGAACAGCTGATCCCGAACGGCCTGCGCGGCCTGTCCGGCCTCGATGTGCATGCGTGTTGCCATCTCCGCCGCGCTCATGAGGAAACACTCAGCTCCGCGACGAAGTCGTAGGTATCGCCGCGAAAGTAGGATTGCGTGAATTCCACCGCGCGCCCGTCCTTGAGGAACCCCAATCGCTCGACCAGCAGTCCCGCATCCTTCTCCTTGGCCTGCAGCAGCTCGGCCTGCTCCGCCGTGAAGAGCACCGCCCGCAGCCGCTGCAGAGCACGGGCCGGCCGGTTGCCGGCCCGCTCCAGCGCCTCGTAAAGCGAGGATCCCACCGCGTCCAGGGACGGCAGGCAGGAGGCCAGCACGGTCGCGTACTCGGCGCACATCGGCGCGTCGTCGGCGAAGCGGATACGGTGAAAGCGGTAGACCGGCGTGCCGGGACTCGAGCGCAACGCGAGAGCCTCCTCGGGGGTCACGCTGCCCGCGGACTTCTTCAGGAAGACGCTGCGCGGCGTGCGGCCGCGGGCGCGCATGTCCTCGGAGAACGAGGTCAGCTTGGAGAAGTTCTTCTCCACCCGCGCGGAGACGAAGGTCCCCGAGCCTTGGCGCCGGACCAGCATTCCTTCGCCGATCAGCCCATCGATCGCCTTGCGCACCGTGATCCGCGAGACGTGCAGGTCGTTGGCGAGATCGCGCTCGGGGGGCAGGGCGTCGTCGGGCGCCAGCACCCGGCTCTCGATGGCCTGCCGCAGAGCGCGCTGGAGCTGCAGATAAAGCGGCAGAGAGCTGGATGCGTCCAGTCTGCCCAGCGTCTGCAACAGCGTCAAAGCGTCTCTCCCATGCGGAGCCCGTCGTCTAATCGTATTACCAATTTAAGACCAGTGTATGCCGTTGCGTCAAGCGCACAAATGGTAAGTTGATGTATATACATGATAAATATGTCTAAGTGGTGACTGGTCTTCATTGGCATAGCATTTTATCAGTATTGGTACTATAGTGGCACTTAACTGGTCCCCCATCTGACACTGGGGCGGTCTCGAGTAACGACAACTCATCGGGGTGAGAGAGAGTCATGAGAATCACAAGGTCAACGTTAATCGGCACTGCTGTCGCGGTCGCCATGTTCGGAGGTAACGCCTTCGCGCAGCAGACTACTGCGGCACAGAGCGGCTCGAGCGGGTCGGCTGACGGCACGGCTACTCTGCAGGAGGTCGTGGTCACCGGCATCCGCTACTCCGTCAAGAAATCTCTGGCGGTAAAGCGCTCGCAGACGGACGCGACGGAAGTCGCCACCGCCGAGGATATTGGCAAACTGCCGGACAAGAACGTGGCCGACGTGCTCATGCGCCTGCCGGGCGTTGACACGCAGTCGTCGGCATTCGGCGAGGGCGGCTTCGGCGAGAACGATCGCGTCAGCCTGCGCGGCACACCCTCCAGCCTGACGCTGACCACGATCGACGGTCACAGCGTGGCGGACGCGGACTGGTTCATCGAGGATCAGTACGAGGACGTCGGCCGCAGCGTGAGCTACGACCTGTTGCCTTCGGAGATCGTCGGCCAGACGGTCGTCAATTTCGGCCAGAACGCGAGCCTGCCCGAGGGCGGCGTGGCCGGATCGGTCGACATCCAGACCCGCCATCCGCTCGACATGCCCGAGGGTGTGTCCGGCTTCGTGAACGCCGGCGCCGCGGAAAACACCCTGGCCTCGAAGACCACGCCGCAGGCTGATGCGATGCTGGCCTGGAACAACGGCACGGTCGGCGCCTACATCCTGGGCTTCTACGAGAAGAAGGACATCCGGCGGGACGGCCAGGAGTTCCTGGGCTACTCGCAGGTGACGCCCGCCGTCGGTGACGCTTGGGCGACCGCCAACCCGTCGCTGGGGAATCTGACCAACGACTATTATCCGACGCTCATCGGCGAGGCGCTGTTCACGCAGACCCAGGAGCGCGAAGGCGGCGTCATCGACCTGCAGGCCAAGCCGTCCGATGAGTTCTCGATCGACCTGACGGGTTTCTATTCGAACCTGCTGGCCTCGAACGACAACAACAACTTCCTCTTCTGGGGCACCGATGAATTCGGCGCCGCGGGGTATCCGCCGTCGTCCGTGACCGTGCAGAACGGGTACATCACCGCCGCCAGCTTTCCGTCGGCGGCGGGCTCGCCGGCGTCGATGGTGTATGACCAGATCTACCGCCCCGATGCGCAGGCCCAGACCTCCTTCGTCAACCTGGACGGCAAGCTCAAGCCCACTGACGGCGTGACCATCGATACCCAGCTCGGCATCACCTACGGCCTCAGCAATTCACCGGAGCAGCCGGCGGTCGAATACAACGACGGCACCGGCAGCGGCGGCAGCTACGCGTTCAACGGCGACGGCAACGTGGCGACCATCGGCTACACCGCCCCCGGCGGCGGCGCCCTCGTCACCAACAACCCGGCCGGTACGCCCGATATCGACTGGGCGTGGAACGACGTCGTGCACGCGATCGACAAGGAGGCGTACGCCAAGCTGGATGCTGCATTCAGGATCGACAACGGCCCGTTCGAGGACATCAAGACGGGCCTGAGCTTCGAGCATCATGAGCGCGAATCGGCCTTCCTCCAGGACCAGGGCCTGAACTGCTGGAACGATGTCTATCCGAACTGCTCGCCGACCTACACCGGCGGCGAGTATCCGAGCAACTACCAGGACGGTCTGCCCGGCGGCGGCGTGTGGGCCGGCAACATCTGGGAGTTCTCGGAATCCGCGGTGCAGGCGTTTGCCAACAGCACCGATTGCGACGGCAGCGGCGCCACCTGTCTGAGCCAGGGGCCGAGCCGGTACTACTGGCAGGGGTCTTTCAACGTCGAGGAGAACGACCTGGCGGGCTTCGTCATGGCCGACGTCGGCGGTGACCGCTGGAGCGGCAACTTCGGCGTGCGCCTGGTGAATACGCTGGAGGAAGTCACGCAGAACGTCGGGGGCGGCCTGAACCCCATCACCTTCTCGGCGTTCGGCAATTTCACCCCGACCGAGATCGACAACCGTTACTTCAACGCCCTGCCCAGCGCGAACTTCAAGTTCGACCTGACGCGCAACCTGCTGCTGCGCTTCTCGGCGGCGGAGACCATGTCGTTGCCCGACTACAGCACGCTCGGCGGCGCGGTGACCCTCACGGACACCAACCTGACCGGCCAGGCCGGCAACCCGAACCTCAAGCCCATCAAAGGCGCCGTCTACAGCACGGACCTCGAGGAATACTATGGGCCGGAGTCGATGGTCGAGGCCGGGGTGTTCGCCATGGACCTGTCGTCGTACGTCGACTTCACCACCTATCAGGCGTCATACCTCAACATGACGTTGACGGGGGTTCCGGGCTCGCCGACCTATCACGGGCCGGTGTACTCGACCTACACCCTCAGCTCGGCGATCAACGAGCCGGCGACGATCAACGGCGGATTCGTGTCGTGGCAGCAGTCCCTGCCGCTCGGCTTCGGCGTGAATGCGAACTTCACGCTCGCCGACGGCACGACGGCCAACCGCGATCCGGTGCAGGGCGACTCGAAGGTCACCTGGAACCTCGGCGGGTACTGGCAGAAGGGTCCGTTCTCCGCGAACCTCGACTACAGCTATCGCTCGCACTACTACGTGGCGACGTACGAGGGCACGCAGGAGTTCGAGGACAACTGGTCCGACCTCGATGCGGCGCTGACCTGGAACATCCTGCGCAACCTGTCGGTGAACTTCAACGCGCTGAACCTCATGAACACGGAGATCAGGTACTACGCCAACGGCAACCCCGAGGCGCCGTATGCGATGTACAACAATGGACGGACGTTCTACCTGACGGCGATGTACAAGTTCTGAGGTCCGCGCAGGCCTCGAAGGTTGCACGGGGCGCTTCGGATCACCGCGGGTCTTCCCCCGATCTGCGGTGATTCCGGCGCCCCGGCAGGCGGGAGGAACGGAAGGACCTGTCATCGGCCGCCGCCGCGGATTGCCGCGGCGGCGGACTGAGCCAGGGGGCGAGCGGCGGCCGGGGAGTGCGCTGCGCGCCCGCGCGGCCGCGATTCACAAAGGGGGTATCATTGCTCATGACTTCACGCATTCTTCTGGGGGCCCTCCTGGGCCTCGCGGCGCTGTCGGCTCGCGCGCTGGCGGCGCCCAGGATCGTGGCGTATTACGATGGCAGCATGCCGGTCCCGCAGATCCCCGCCGCGCACATCGATGATCTGATCTACGCCTTCGGCGAGCCGAACGACGCCGGGACGTGCAGGCCGCCGACCGCGGCGCAGTTGCATACCCTGGCGGCGCTGCGCGCGCTGCGGCGGCAGCATCCGGGCCTGCGGCTCCTGGTATCCATTGGCGGCTGGGCTTCGGCCCCGCAGTACTCCGACATCGCGCTCACCGGCCGGTCCCGCAGCCGGTTCGCGGCGAGCTGCATTCAGGATTTTCTGGTCGGGCAGGGACTCGATGGGATCGACCTCGACTGGGAGTTCCCGGTCCACGGCGGCATGAACCGCTCTCGCCCGCAGGATCGGGCCGACGCCACGGCCCTCGTGCAGGAGCTGCGGCGGCAGCTGCAGGCGCTCGGCCGCAAGACCCACCGGCGCTATCTGCTCACGGTGGCCACCCCGGCCGCGACCTGGGAGCAGGGCGGCGGGAGCGGGCTGCACGGCGGCCCTTATTCGGTCAGCGACAGCTATGATCTGGCGGCACTGGCGCGCGCGGTGGACTGGCTGAACGTGATGACCTACGACATGAACACCGTCTTCAGCCCCGTCAGCGGCTTCAACACGCCGCTCGCGGCCGATCCCCGCGATCCGACGCCGCAGCCGCAGGGCTCGCGCGACAACCTGACGAGCGCCGTCAGCTTCTACGAGTCGCAGGGCGTCCCGGCCGCGAAGATCATGTTGGGCGTCGCCTTCTACGGGCGCGGCTTCACCGGAGTGTCGCCGGCGAATGCCGGCCTCTATTCGAAGTACAGCGGTATATTTCCGGAAACGGCGTGGAATACCATCGAGTCGCAGTTGCTCGCGAGCCCCGACTGGGTGCGTCACTGGAGCCCGACGGCCCAGGCACCGTGGCTCTACGACGCCAGCCAGCACACCTTCTTCAGCTACGACGATCCCCTCTCGCTCGGCATCAAAGCGGATTTCGCGCGGCGGCAACACCTGGGCGGAGTGATGATCTGGGTGTTGGGTGAGGACGATCGGCAGAACTCCCTGCTGAACGCGCTGGTCTCGCACCTGGACGCGCCAGGCTCGCCGCAACATGCGCGCAACTGAGCCGCGGGGCGGTCTCGTCCTGCTGTCACCGCTCGCGGGCTGGAGCACGCCGCTCGATGAGGTCCCGGACCCCGTGTTCGCGGGACGGATGCTGGGCGATGGGCTCGCAATCGATCCCACGGGCGCGACGCTGCATGCGCCGTGTGACGGGGAGATCATCGCCCTTCCGGAATCCAAGCATGCGGTCACGCTGCGCAGCGACGGCGGCGCCGAGATTCTCATGCACATCGGTGTCGATACGGTTGGGCTGCGGGGCGAGGGCTTCGAAGCGCACGTGACCGTCGGCCGCAGGGTGGCGGCGGGCGAGCGGCTCATCACCTTCGACCTGGACCTCATCGCCCGGCGCGCCAAGAGTCTGCTCACCCCGATTCTGGTGGTCGACGGCGGCGGCTTCACGGTGGTGCGCAGCGGCGAGAGCCGCGAGGTCGCGGTCGGCGATGTCCTCATGGAGATTGCGCCGGCCGGGGAGGCGAGCGCGGGCAGCGGCGCCCGTGAGCCGGAATCCGGCGCGGCGCCTGGCGGGGATGCGCAAGCCCGGCTCGTGCGGGTCGCGCTGGAGCATGGCATCCACGCGCGGCCGGCCGCGCTGATCGTGAGCGCGGTGAAAGCCCTGTCAGGAGAGGTCGAGCTTGCGGTCCGGGATCGCACCGCCAACGCGCGCAGCACGGTGGCGCTGATGAAGCTCGGCGCTCGCAAGGGAGACGAAGTCCGGATTCGCGCGGCCGGCAGGGATGCGGGAAGGGCCGTCGCCGCCGTCGCGGACGTTCTGGCCGGTGCGCACGAGCAGGCCGGCGGGTCGCCGCCGGCGGCGGCTCCAAAACCAACATCGGTGCGGCCACCGCAGACGGCTGCCGCCGTCGAGGTTCGTCCCGGCGCCGCGCTGCCGGGTGTCGTGGCGAGCCGGGGCATGGCGGTAGGACAGGCCGTGCGGCTTGCCGTCCGGGAGATCGAGGTGACGCCGGCCGGGGCCGGGGTCTCCCACGAGACTCTGCAGCTGCAACGCGCCAGAGAGCAGGTCCGGGGCCGGTTGGAAGCCGCGCGGGCCTCCGCGTCGGGCACGGCGCGTGAGATCGTCGAAGCGCATCTCGAGCTGCTGGACGACCCCGAGCTGACGGAGAGCGCTCTCGCGCACATTGCCGACGGCGCCGGCGCAGGCCATGCCTGGCGCCAGGCGATCCGGGCGGATGTCGAGGCGTTGCGAGCGCTCGGCGATCCGCGCATGGCGGAGCGCGTGGATGACCTGCTCGACCTGGAGAGACAGGTGCTGCTCTCCATGAATGGACATGCGGGCGCCGCGGCTCAGGATCTGCCGCCGGACGCCATCGTGCTCGCCGCAGAGCTGCTGCCCTCGCAGCTCGTCGGTCTCGATGCCGCGCGGCTCGCGGGCATCTGCCTCGCGGCCGGCGGAGCCACTTCGCACGTGTCGATTCTGGCGGCGGCGATGGGCGTCCCGGCGCTGGTTGCCGTCGGGCCCAGCCTGCTGCGGGTCGTCGAGGGAACGGCGCTGCTCCTCGATGCCGATGCCGGCGTGCTGCACGTCGATCCCGGCGCGGAGCGCCTCGCCGCGGCCCGGCGGCAGCTGGCGCTGCGGACCGCGCGCCGCGCGGCGGAGCGCGAAGCCGCGCAGCAGGACTGCTACACGGCTGACGGCGCACGTATCGAGGTGTTTGCCAACGTCGGATCCCTCTCGGACGCACAGACTGCCGCCCGCAACGGCGCCGAGGGCTGCGGCCTGTTGCGAACGGAATTCCTCTTCCTCGAGCGCGAGACGGCGCCGAGCGAAGCCGAGCAGCAGGCCGAGTACCAACGCCTCGCCGAGGCTCTGGCCGGCAAGCCGCTGACCGTGCGAACGCTCGACATCGGCGGCGACAAGCCGATTCCCTACCTGCCGATGCCCGCCGAGGAGAATCCGGCGCTGGGCCTGCGCGGCGTGCGGACCAGCCTCTGGCGGCCGGACCTGTTGCGGCAGCAGCTGCGCGCCATCCTCGGAGTGCGGCCTTACGGCCAATGCCGCATTCTGCTGCCCATGATCACGGATGTGGCGGAGATCCGCTCCGTGCGCGCCGCGATCGAGGAGGCGCGGGCCGGGATCGGCCGGCAGGAGCCGATCGAGGTCGGCGTGATGATCGAGACGCCGGCCTCGGCGCTGATGGCGGACTCGATCGCTGCCGAAGCCGATTTCTTCTCGATCGGCACCAACGATCTCACCCAGTACACGCTCGCGATGGACCGGGGGCATCCGGAGCTCGCGGCGCGCCTCGATGCCTTGCATCCGGCGGTGCTGCGGCTGATCGCGCGCACCGCGCAAGCCGCGCAGGCGCGCAAGCGCATGGTGGCCGTATGCGGCGGGCTGGCCTCCGATCCGGTGGCGGCGCCGATCCTGATCGGACTCGGTGTGCACGAGCTCTCGGCCGTACCCGCGATCGTCCCGCGGCTGAAGGCGCTGATCCGCGGGCTGACCCTGGCGGAGTGCGCCGGCATGGCAAGCGAGGCGCTGGAGCAGACCTCTGCCGAGGCGGTCAGGGCGCTCGCGCTGCGACGGGCGGGGCGCGACGGCGTGTGAGCCTCTGGCTCTGATCGATGACTCAACTGCAGGCGCAGCATGAAACCAATTCTTGCCCAACTTCAACGCCTCGGCGGCGCCCTCATGCTGCCGATCGCGGTCCTGCCGGTGGCCGGGCTCCTGCTGCGGATCGGGGCGCCCGATCTGCTCAACATCCCCGTGGTCACGGTGGCGGGCCAGGCCATCTTCAACAACCTCGGGCTCCTCTTCGCCATCGGCATCGCCATCGGACTGGCGCGCGAGAACCACGGTGCGGCGGGGCTCGCGGCGGTGGTGGCCTATCTGGTCACGTTCTACGGCGCGCAGGTGTTCATCTCGGTGCCGCCCGCACAGCTCGCGGGGCTCGGCGAGCCGCTGCGCAGCCTCGTGCCGGGCGCGATCACCGGGCACGACATGCTGCAGCTCAACGTGCCGGTGGGGATCCTCTCGGGGCTCATCGGCGGCGCGTTCTACAACCGTTTCCATCGCATCAGCCTGCCGAGCTATCTCGCCTTCTTCGGCGGGCGGCGCTTCGTGCCCATCGTGTGCGGCTGCGCGGCGCTGCCGCTCGCGGCCGCCTTCGGGCTCGGCTGGCACTGGGTCAGGGAGGGAATGGATGGCCTGAGCGGCGGGGTGGCCGCGGCCGGCGTCTGGGGACAGTTCGTCTACGGGGTCCTGAACCGGCTGCTGATCGTCACCGGGCTGCACAACCTGCTCAACAGCGTGATGTGGTTCATCGTCGGCAACTACCACGGCTACACGGGCGACATCAATCGCTTCTTCCACGGCGACCCCACGGCCGGGGCGTTCATGACCGGGTTTTTCCCCGTGATCATGTTCGGCCTGCCGGGGGCGTGTCTTGCGATGTACCACACCGCGCTGCCCGAGCGGCGCACCGAGGTCAAGGGGCTGCTCGCCTCCATCGCGCTCACCGCGTTCCTGACCGGCGTGACCGAGCCGGTGGAGTTCTCGTTCATGTTTCTCGCGCCCGGCCTGTACGCCGTGCACGCGCTGCTCACCGGCTTTGCCTTCATGATCACGGATGCGCTGCACATGCGCCTCGGGTTCACCTTCTCCTCGGGCCTGGTCGACTATCTGCTCAATTTCAACAAGGACAGCCACCCGCTGCTGCTGTTGCCCGTCGGCGGCTGCTACTTCGCGCTCTACTATGGAATCTTCCGGGTGGTGATCGTGAAGTTCGATCTGAAGACCCCGGGCCGTGAGGACCCCGGGACCGCGGGGACGGTGAATCCCGCCATGGCCGGGGCGCTCGGGGCGGCGCCGGCGGCGGCTGGCGCCGCGGCCTCCAGCGCGGCCGAGACGGCTCTGGCCCACATACTGGCCTACATTGCGGCGCTGGGCGGCGCCGGCAATCTCGAATCCGTCGACGCCTGTCTGACACGGCTGCGCCTGATCGTGAGGAGCCAGGACGCGGTCGACGTTCCGGCGTTGAAGCGGCTGGGTGCGCGCGGGGTGGTGAGGCTCTCGGCGAGCGCCCTGCAGGTTGTGGTGGGACAGACGGCGGAGCGGATCGCGGGCGACATGCGTCAGGCGCTGAAGCACATGCCGCAGGATGCCGCGCCGGTGTCGAGCCGGACGACCGCGCCGGCGGCGCCACAGGAGCCGCCGCGGCCGCGCCTCGAGGCCGCCACCCTGGAAAAGCCACTGCTGCAGAAGCTGCTGGCCGCACTCGGCGGCGCGGACAATGTCCGCAGCGTCGAGCCGGCATCTTCCCGCCTGCGTATCGGCGTGGTGAGCGCGACCCGCATCGACGGTGCGGCCATCCGATCGCTCGGCCTCAGAGGCGTGGCCGTTGCAGCGCCCGACTGCGTGCACGTCATCGTGGGACCGGCTGCGCAGTCGGCCTCCGCGTCGCTGCGGGAGTTGCTGCCGTCCTGAGGGCAATCGGCCCGTAGTAATATGGGATCTTCCATCTCATCCGCCCTGGAGAGGAGAGTCCCGTGATCCGTAAAGCCAAGGCCATCTGGCGCGGCACCGGCCGCACAGGCAAGGGCGAGCTGTCCAGCGACTCCGGTGTGCTGGCCGCGACCCCTTATTCCTTCAGGACCCGCTTCGAGAGCGAGCAGGGCACCAATCCCGAGGAGCTGATCGCGGCCGCTCACGCCGGCTGCTTCACCATGGCGCTCGCCTTCCAGCTCGAGCGTGCGGGGCACGCGCCCACCGAGCTCGCGACCGAGGCCGCGGTCACGCTGGAGCCGGAAGGACAGGGGTTCAGGATCAGCCGATCCGCGCTCACGCTGCGCGCCAAGGTGCCCGATATCGATGCGGCTTCTTTCGCCCGGCTGGCGGGCGACGCGGAGCGGAACTGCCCGGTGTCGAAGCTCTTCAAGGCGGAGATCACCCTCGACGCGAAACTCGTCTGACGCCCAATCCAACCGAAAGGAGCACTGCAATGGTCAACGAAGCCAGAAAGACCGCCGCCCTCGACACGCCGTCGGGCCTCTCGCAGCAGGCGGTCCGCGACATCCCGGCCGCGCTCACCACGCTGCTCGCCGACACCTTCGCGCTTTACCTCAAGACCAAGAACTTTCACTGGCACATGTCCGGGCCGCACTTCCGCGACTGGCATCTGCTGTTGGATGACCAGGCGACGCAGATCTACGGGATGACCGATCCCATCGCCGAGCGGGCCAGGAAGATCGGCGGTCCGACGCTGAAGTCGATCGGGCAGATATCGAGGCTGCAGCGCCTGAAGGACAACGACGCGGGCTTCGTCACTCCGCGGGACATGCTCGCCGAGCTGCGGGAAGACAACAAGCAGCTCGCCGCCTCCATGCGGGAGGCGCACGGGGTGTGCGACGAGCTCGGCGACGTGGCGACCGCGAGCCTGCTGGAGAACTGGATCGACGAGACGGAAAATCGAGTGTGGTTCCTGTTCGAGGCCACCCGTCACGCCGAAGGCTGATGGCGGTGTCCCCGCCGCCATGAGCAACAACGCGGAAGCCTTCGAGCACTGGATTCGAACCGCCTTCGTGCAGATGAACACCGAGCTCGAGGAGCTCTATTTCGCGCAGGAGGACCGGTGCCGCGTGATCGGCGTGGGCGACGGGATCAAGCATGCCCTGCGCGACGAAGGACACGGGCACGTGATCGCCCTGCGGGCCGAAGGCAACACGGGCGAGGGCTTCGACAGCGCATTCGCAGTGCTCGGCAACGTGGGCCTGTACCTCGGGGCCCTCAGGCGGCATGAGCTCACGAACCCGGCGCGCGAGGAGCGCTCGCCCTTTCCGGAGGCCTCCTCGCTCGCCGTCCACTGCGGGGCGTCGCTCGGGATGGCGCCCCGGTTCGCGACCGCGCATCTGACCCTCCATAACCGGGCGCGCGCCGGACTGCGCAAGAGCTTCACGGCGCTCGCGGCCGAGTCTCTCTTCATCGACGAGAATACCCGCGGCATTCTCTCCCTGCAGCGCGCGGCGGATGCGCTCACGAGCATCGTGCATCTCGGCGTGTCGAATCCCGCCGCGGATGTGATGTTCGAGGCCGCGAAGCAGTCGCTGCGGGAGGCGATCCAGGTCAACGGACGGCTGGCGGCGAACCTGGACGTCGAGCGGTTCTTCCATTGCGTGCGGCCCTACTACAAGCCCTACCGGGTCGGCCGGCTGGAATACCGCGGCGCCAATGCCGGCGATTTCTCCGGCATCAACGAGCTCGATCTGCTGCTCGGACTCTGCCGCGCCAATGACCCCTACTATGGGCAGCTTCTGGTCGACAAGCTGCTCTTCATGCTGCCGGGCGACCAGGCGCGCCTGAAGGACTGCATGGCGCGCAGGAGCCTGCTGGACGAGCTGCTGGAGCTCTTGCCCGGGTACGCCGCCGCCGACTGGTTCCAGCGCAGCGCGCGGGCGTTTCTCGAGGTCTGCGATCTTTTCGGGCAGAGCGCGGCGCAGCACCACGACGAGCTGGTGAGGCGCTTCATCGAGCAGCCGGCGGCGAGGCTCCCCGAGGAGCAGACGCAGGGTCTCACGGCGAGCGGGCCGCCGCTGCCGGTGTTGCTGCGCGCGCTCGAGGTGTTGCGGGACCTGCGCGTGGCGGCCGACCGCCCCGACATTGCGACCCGGCACCGCGACCTCGCGCGGCTGCGCGCCGCGGTGCGCTGACGGTCAGAAGGCGCTGAGTCCCGTCAGCTCACGCCCGAGGGTGAGCTGATGGATGGTCTCCGTGCCCTCGTAGGTGATGACGCTCTCCAGATTGAGCATGTGGCGCACGGGCACGTACTCCGCGCTGATGCCGGCGCCCCCCAGCATGTCGCGGCAGTCGCGCGCGATGTCGAGGGCCATGCGGCAGTTGTTCCACTTGGCGAGCGAGACCTGCGGCGGCTGCATCCTGCCCTGGTCCTTGAGACGGCCGAGCTGCAGCGCCAGGAGCTGCGCGGCGGTGATGCGCCGCGCCATGTCGGCCAGGCGGACCTGGATGGTTTGATTCTGCGCCAGCGGCCGTCCGAAGAGCACGCGGGTCCTGGAGTAATCGAGGAGCTGCGCGAGGCAGGCCTGCGCCGCGCCGATGACGCCCCAGGCGATCCCGTAGCGTGCCTGCGTCAGGCAGGAGAGGGGACCTTTCAGGCCCACGACGCCGGGCAGCACGTTGGCTTCCGGCACGGTCACGTTGTCGAAGAAGAGCGCCGAGGTGACCGAGGCGCGCAGCGAGAACTTCCGCTCGATCTCCGGCGCCGCGAAACCCGGCGTTCCCTTCTCGACGATGAAGCCGCGGATCCCTTCCTCCGTCATCGCCCAGACGACGGCGAGGTTGGCAATGGCGCCGTTGGTGATCCACATCTTCGAGCCGTTGAGCACCCAGTCCTTGCCGCGCCGCTTGGCATGAGTCTTCATGTTGGCGGGGTCGGAGCCCCCGTGCGGCTCGGTCAACCCGAAGCAGCCGATGATCTCCCCGCGGGCCATGTCGGGCAGGTACTTTCGCTTCTGCTCCTCCGATCCGTAGGCGTGGATCGGATACATGCAAAGCGAGGATTGCACCGAGACGAAGCTGCGGATGCCCGAGTCCCCGCGCTCGAGCTCCTGGCAGATGAGGCCGTAGCTGATGGCGTTGAGACCGGCGCAGCCGTAGCCCTGGAGCGACGAGCCGAGGAGGCCGAGACCGGCGAGCTCGGGAACGAGCTCTCGCGGGAAGCGGTGCTCCTCGAAGCACTTCTGGATGACGGGCAGCACCTTGTCGTCGACCAGGCGCCCGACGGATTCCTGCACCATGCGCTCCTCTTCGGTGAGCGCGCTCGCGACATCGTAGAGGTCGAGGGGATTCAGTGGCATATGCGAAGCTTAAGGGATGACCGCCGTGGCCTCAATTTCCACCTTGGCCCGCGGCTCGATTGCGTGGTAGCTTCCGAGCTCGTGGAAGCGGGAACGGCGATCCAGTGCGGGCTCGTGGATCCCGCCGATGCGGGTCAGCGGGCCGAATGCGGCGATCCGGCCTCTGGCTCGCGAACCGCTGCCGAGAAGAGCTCGGCGGAGGTACCCGCGCGGGCCCGCTCGCCGGCTCTGCAGCCGCTGCTCCATCGGACTCGCCGCCTGCCCGAGGCCGAGGCTCTGGCCAAGGAGCTGGCTGAGTGTTAGCGCGGCCCAAGCCCTTCCTCGTCACGCTCGAGGCGGGGCGCACGTACTTCTGGTGTGCCTGCGGCCGCTCGGCCAGCCAGCCATTCTGCGACGGCTCGCACCAGGGCAGCGGCATCACCCCCCGCAAGCTCGTCGCGCAGCGAACGGAGGAGGCGCTGCTCTGCGGTTGCAAGCAGACCTGTAGCGCACCCTTCTGCGACGGCTCGCATACCAACCTGCCGGGCGGCTCGCCGCTCGATGACCCGGAAAGCGCCGCGAACCGCCTCATCCCCCGGGTCACGGAGCAGGACGGTCCGCGCCGGTGGCTGGACGGCGGCTGTTATGTCGTTGCGCCGGCGCTGGCGCCCAAGGCTTGCCGCGGCCGGCTGCGATACTGCCATCTGGTGACGCCCGAGCTCGGCGCGCGCTTCCAGACACAGCTCCTTCTCGAGGTGGAGGGAGGCCCCTCGCCGTTCCTGTCGCTTGGCGGCTGCGATGCCATCCTCTTCGTCGCGGCGGGCAGCGGGCATGCGATCATTTCGGGCCGGGACTTCGCGCTGCAGCCTCATGACGGCGTGTACGTGCGCCCCGGCGAGGCTCTGCAGCTCCTTCCCGCCGGTCAGGATACCCTGCGCGTGTTCGCGCTCGCTTCGCCGTACGGCGCGCTCGAATGGCCGGACGCCATGCCGCGGAATTTCGCCGCGGAGCTCCCCGAGCGTGTCGTCTCGGTCGATGCGCAGCAGCGCACCGCGATGGGACCGCGTTACTTCCAGATCCTGGTGGACAAGCGCATCGGCTCGAGCGTCATCACCCAGTTCATCGGTCACATTCCACGCTCCAAGGCCGCGCCCCACCGGCATCTGTACGAGGAAACCCTGATCGTGCTCGCGGGAGCAGGCTGCATCTGGACCGAGGAGCGCAAGGCGAGGGTGCAGGCGGGCGAGGCGATCTTCCTGCCGCGCAAGCAGCTGCATTCGCTCGAGGCGACTTCCCCGGAAGGGATGCTCGTCGTCGGCGTGATCTGCCCGGGCGACAATCCGAGCATCGCCTACTACGAATGAGGCGATGCAAAGCGCGGGTACCGACAACTGGAGCGAGCGCGAGGGCGGCCTGCGGCGCAGCCTCGGCAAGGCGCAGATCGTGATGATCGGCCTCGGCGGGGCCATCGGCACGGGCCTCTTCATGGGCAGCAGCCTCGCGGTGGGCTATGCCGGCCCCGCGGTCATCGTGAGCTATGCGCTCGCCGGCTACGTGGCGCTCGTCATGGTCTTCAGCCTGTCCGAGATGGCGGTCGTGCACCCGGCCGCCGGCTCGTTCGGGGTTTATGCGCAGATGTATCTCAACTCCTGGGCGGGGTTCGTCATCCGCTACACCTACTGGATCGCGCAGGTGATCGCCGTCGGCGGCGAGTCGGTCGCCGCCGGCCTCTACATGCAGTACTGGTATCCCGGCGTGCCCGTATGGGCCTGGGCGCTCGGCTTCTGCATCGTGTTGCTCTACCTGAACTCGCGCTCGGTCGGCAACTTCGGCACCGTGGAGTCGTGGCTGGCCCTGATCAAGGTGGCGACGATCGTCGTCTTCATCATCCTCGGGATCGCGAGCATCACAGGCCTTGGCCGGCCCGCCGTCGGCCTGCACAACCTGACGGGCTTGCCGGGAGGATTCCTGCCCAAGGGCGTTTCGGGACTGTGGATGGCCGTCACGGTCGGTATCTTCTCGTTCGTCGGGATCGAGGTGATCGCGGTCACCTCCGGCGAGACGCGCAATCCCGAAGTGGCGATCCCGGCGGCCTTGCGCACAATGCTGTTGCGGTTGTTTCTCTTCTATGTGCTCGCCATCGCGGTCATCGTGGCGATCGTCCCGTGGACGGACACCGGCGCGAAAGTCGTGGCGCAGAGCCCGTTCGTGACCGTTCTGCAGCACTCCGGCATCCGGGATGCGGCCGGGATCATGAACTTCGTCGTGGTGAGCGCGGCTCTCTCGGGCATGAATACCGACGTTTATCTGTGCTCGCGCATGCTCTTCTCTCTCTCCCGCGGCGGCGATGCGCCGCGGGCGCTCGGCCGGCTGAGCGACAAGGGCAGCCCGGTGGCGGCCATCCTGGTCTCGGGAGCCTTCGTGCTCGTGGCCGCCGGCGCCTCGATCGTCACTCCCGATGCCTATGCCGACCTGCTCGGCGTGGCGCTCTTCGCCATGATCATCGTCTGGATGCTGGTCCTCGCGAGCCACCTGAGCTTCCGCCGCCGCCATGCGGCCGCCGCCTTGCCGGTGCGCATGCCTCTTTTCCCGTGGATGCAATATGCGGGTCTGGCGATGCTGGCCGCGGTCCTCGTCACCATGGGCTTCGATAGCCATCTGCGGGTCTCCTGGCTGTACGGGGTGCCCTGGCTGGCGCTGATCTCTCTCGTGTACTTCGTGCGAAAGGGCTGAGATGGCGATCGACTTCGACGCGCTGCGGCGCCGCTTCCCCCTCCTCGAGCGCAAGACCTATCTCAACAGCGGCTCGTACTGCGCGCTCGCCGACAGCGTGCGCGATGCCTTCAACGCCTACATGGACGAGCGCCTGGCCGTGGGGGCGAACTGGGACCTCTGGGTGGCGAAGAACGAGGCAGTCCGCTCCGCCATGGCGCAGGTGCTGCGCGTTACGCCGGATGAGGTCGCCGTCACGGCGTCGGCTTCGGCTGGCATCAACGCCCTGGCGAGCGCGTTGGATTTCAACGGACCGCGCAGGAAAGTCGTCGTCAGCGATTTCGAGTTCCCGACCCACGCGCAGATCTGGCACGCGCAGGAGAGGCTCGGAGCCGAAGTGGCGCACGTGCCGTCCGCGGCCGACGGCTACATCCCGCTCGAGAATTTCGCGCGCCTGATCGACGATCGGACCCAGATCGTCGCGGTCACGCAGGTGTGCTTCCGCAACGGCGCCCGCCTGGATATCGCCGGCATCACCCGCCTGGCGCACGAGCGGGGCGCCCGCGTGATGGTCGATTGCTACCAGGCGATCGGCGCGATGACGGTGGATGCGAGAGCGCTCGGCGTCGATTTCGCCGTCGGCGGAATGCTCAAGTACCTGCTCGGCACCGCGGGAATCGGCTTTCTCTACGTGCGCTCCGGGCTCATCCGCGAGCTCGTGCCGAGCCACTCCGGATGGTTCGCGCAGCAGGACATCGGGGCCATGGACATCACCGCCAACCGCCCGTCGCGCAGCGCCAGGCGCTTCGAGGCCGGCACGCCGCCGGTCGTCAACTGCTATGCCGCCGAGGCGGGGTTGAAGATCATTCTGGAGACGGGGACCGACGCGATCGAGGCGCGTGTCCGGGCATTGACGCGGCGTTGCCTCGACGGCCTGGCCGCGATCGGCTGGCCGGCGGTGACGCCTGCGGACGATGCACGCCGCGGACCCATGGTGGCGGTCCCGTCGCGCGATGCGGCGGGACTCGTCGCGCAGCTCATGGCTCAGGACATCGTGACCTCGTTCCGGAACGACAACATCCGCGCCACCGTCCACTTCTACAACTCCGACGAGGATATCGACCGCTTCGTCGCCGCCATGGCTGGGCATCGCGCGCGCTTCGGTCCAAGGGGGGAGGGGCCCGGGTGACTCGGGTGGCTCGGGCTGAATTCGCGGTTCTCGGGGCCGGGGCCATCGGCTCCATCCTGGCCGCGCACCTCGCACGCGCGGGCCACTCCGTCGTCGTCCTGGCGCGCGGTGAGCGTGCGCACGCGGTGGAGCGGCAGGGACTGCGCATCAAGGGACTCGTGGACTTCTCGGTCCGCCTGCCGGTGATCACCGATCCGGCGCAACTCGCCGGCGCCGACACCCTCATCGTCGCCACGAAAACGCACGGCACCCAGGCTGCGCTCGCGCGGCTGAGGCATCTCGAGCTCGGCGCGGCGCTGTCCATCCAGAACGGTGTCGTGAAAGACGAGCTGCTGGCGGAGGCCTTCGGCGCCGAGCGCGTGCTGGGCGCGCTCGCCGACACGAGCGGCGAGCTGCTGCCGTCCGGGGAAGTGCTCTTCACCCGCAATGTGAGCCTGCCTCTCGGCGAGCTGCCCGGCGGCATCAGCGAGCGGGCGCGGCGCGTGGCGGGCCTGATCGATCGGGCGGGCGTCAGGTCCACCGCCGTCGCCGACATCGTCTCCAGGGAGTGGGGCAAATTCGTCGTCTGGCTCGGCCTGATGAGCATGGCGGTGAGCACCCGATCGGCGACGTGGCGCTACCTGACGGATGCCGATTGCGGCTGGCTGCTGGTGCGCCTCGTCCGCGAAGCCGTCGCATTGGCGAGAGCGCAGGGGATCGCCGTCACGGAGGGGACCGCGGCGCTGCCATTGAGCGCCCTGATCGATGTGCCCGAGCCGCAGGCGATCGAGACTCTGCGCGCAATCGGCGAAGACATGCGGCGGCGCGCGCCCGAGCACCGGATGTCTGCCCTGCAGGACCTGGAGGCCGGGCGGCCGCTCGAAGTCGAGGAGACTTTCGGCTACGCGGTCCGCAAAGCGGAGGAGCTCGGGCTGTCAGTTCCCCTGCTCGAGGCTTTCCGCCACACCGTGGCCGCCATCGACCGGACCCGCAGGCTCTGAGGCGCCCGGCGAGGGCGTCGCCTCGCTCGCGACCGGGTCGGCGGCGGGCACGCTGTGCAGGCTGCCGGCGGCCAGCGTGGAGAGCTCCTCGTGGCGGGTTTGCAGTAT
>JASHVV010000032.1 GCA_030044385.1 Gammaproteobacteria bacterium | reverse complement strand
GCGCCGGACCTGCGGCCGTTGGTCCGCAGCGCCAGCGTGCTGGCGCCGGATCTGGTGCTCGAGGGACTCGCGGCCTGGTGTGTCGGCGGTTGGTGACAGGTCTACAATCGTCTCGTGCGTCCGCTCGTCCTCGGCTTGCTGCTGGCCAACCTGCTCTTCTTCGGATGGGCGGAGTGGATCGACGTGCCCCCGCCGCCCGCGCCGAGCGCCATTGCGGGGCTGCCCAGCCTGACACTGGTCGAGGAGTTGCCGCCCGATCAGCGCGCGGCTTTGGCCGAGAAGATGGCGCTCGAGGCGGCGCCGCCGGTGTGTGTCTCGGTAGGGCCTTTCGACGATGTAGGCGTTGCCGCCAAGGCGGAGGCGCTGCTGCAGGCGAAGAGCTTCGCGCCGCAGCAGCGGACCGCGCAGGCGCCCGCCCTCCAACGCATCTGGGTGTATCTGGATGGGTTCCGCAGCGATGTGGCCGTGACGCGCGTGCTGCACAGGCTGGAGCACGGTGGCATCGATGACGCGGAGGCGATGCCTCCGGAGGCTGGCCGCCGCCAGATCTCCCTGGGCTTGTACGGCGATCGTGGTCTCGCCGATGCCCGCGCGAAGGCGGTGCGCGCCCTGGGACTGCGGCCGCAGATGGGCCAGCGGACCGTGCCGGGGATGGTGTACTGGCTGGATCTGAAGCTGGCGAACAGCTCGGTCTCCGTACCGCTGAAGGACGTGTCCGACCTGGAGCCGGCCGGGGTGAGCTCGCCGATCAGCGTGCAGCCGTGCCCGACCGCCCCGGCGCCGGCCGCGGCCCCTGCGCCTGTTTCCCCGCCGGCGGCTACACCCGCGGCGAAGAGCACTTCCCTGGCAGCGCCGCCGCTGCCTCCGGCGATCCTGCCGCGATGCAAGCCGGGCGGGGGCGGCCCGGTGCCCTGCATCGCGTCCGAGTCACGGATCTCCGGCCACCCGTCGGTGCTCTGAGGCCGGGCGGACCGGTACAATGCGCGGCTCCGGAGCGGCTCTCGGATCGCTCTTCTCGGCGCCGGCTTAGCTCAGTGGTAGAGCAGCGGTTTTGTAAACCGTTGGTCGGGGGTTCAAGTCCCTCAGCCGGCATTGAGATAACTCGGTACGTTCCATTCAACGGCTTGGGAGTCCTTTTCCGGATTGCGCGGCTGAAAGAACCGTTGGCTCGAGCCGCTTCCCGCAAAAGATTTTCGCGTAAATCGCAGTCCTCGCCATCGTTCATCTGGAGTCGAGTACCGTGCGCAGTGCTTTGCAAGGCATTCCCATCGTGATACTGCTATTCGTCGCCACGATTCTGGAAGTCAGCGGTGACGCCGCAGTCCGTACGGCCATCTACAATCACGTTGGACTTGCTCGGCTAGGATTGTTTCTGGCCGGCGCCATCTTGTTGCTCGGCTATGGGACCTTTCTCAATCTCGCGCCACTGGAATTCGGCCAAGTGGCCGGTCTGTATTTGGCGACGCTCTTCGTAGTCTGGCAGGTGATCAACTTCGTGGCGTTTCGCGCGCTCCCCACACTGCCAATCATCCTCGGTGGCTTGCTGGTGATCGCTGGCGGCGCAATCATCACGTTTTGGAAGCCCGCCTAGCTGCAGCGCTGATTCCGCGCCAACCGCGGAGCACGTAGAGCACCGCGAGAGTCGCGATGACTCGGTTCAGTCTGTCCGCGTGTGCATTGGAGCGCAGATACTGCGCCTCGCGTCAGCGCATCATCAGGAATCGGAGTCGCCCGGTCTTGACGAAGTGCATATGCACATGTAAGATACGGACCGTGAGAGAGACCAACCGACTCGATGCCTGTAACTGCTTCGCCGTCCGACAGGCCGCACGGCGGATCACACGGCATTACGAGCGTTTCCTGTCGCAAGTCGAGCTGACCAGCGCGCAGTTTTCCGTTCTCGTCCTCCTCGACGAGAAAAATCAGGCGACGATGACGGGGCTTGCGCACATGCTTGGCATGGACCGAACCACGTTGTTGCGTGCCCTCAAGCCACTGCAGCGCGAGCATCTCCTGGAGACGCGGCGGAGTGCCGGGGATGCGCGTCAACTCAGCTTGTCCCTGTCCGCGGCAGGCAAGCGCAAGCTGAAGGAGGGCCTGCGGCTCTGGCAGGACGCCCAAAGGGAATTTGAGGCGCAGGTGGGTTCCGAGCGCGCGGCGTGGCTGCGCCGCGAGCTGGTGGCGCTGCCCGAATTCGACTGATCGGCACGCGGGTACACGGTTGAGGTCTCGTGCGCTCAAATATGTGCATATACACATCATAGGCAGAAGCGATGAAGACGACGTACAAAGCATTCCAGGTTACCGCGCCTGGCACTCTCGACCTCGTCGAGCGGCCGATCCCCCAGCCCGGACCCGGGCAGGTGCGCATTCGCGTGGAGGCCTGCGGAATTTGCCATACGGATGCCGCCACGGTGGAGGGCGCGTTTCCCGGTCTCACTTTCCCGCGTGTCCCCGGCCATGAGGTGATCGGCACAATCGAGGCCGTCGGCAGCGACGTATCAGGTTGGACGGTCGGGCAGCGTGTGGGAGTCGGATTCCTCGGAGGGTACTGCGGCGCCTGCGAACCGTGCCGGCGAGGCGATTTCACCCACTGCCGACAGCAGCCCATGGTGGGCGTCCACGCCGATGGAGGCTACGGCGAAGTCATGATCGCGCAGGTCCGCGCGCTGGTGCGTATCCCGGCCGGCTTGGAGGCTGTCGAGGCTGCACCCCTGCTTTGCGCCGGGTTAACGACCTTCAAGGCGCTGCGAAACTCCAGGGCGCGCGCGGGCGACCTGGTCGCGATCCAGGGGATCGGCGGTCTCGGGCACCTCGCGATTCAGTTTGCGCGCCAGATGGGATTCGAGGTCGTGGCCATTGCGCGCGGACCGGAGAAGGAGACCCTCGCCCGAAGTCTGGGGGCCGACCACTTCATCGACAGCCTGGCCGCGGGGCCCGCCGCCGCGCTGCAGGCCCTCGGTGGCGCCAGGCTGATTCTTGCCACTGCTGCCAACAGCTCCTCGATGTCGCCGCTGGTCGGCGGGCTTGCTGCACATGGGGAAATGATCGTCGCCGGTGTCGGCGGGAACCAGCCGATTGCGCTGAATCCCGGTGAGATCCTATTCGGCGAGCGAATCGTCGCCGGAACGCTGACCGGCTCGCCCGCCGACAGCGAGGAAACGCTGGCGTTCAGTGTTCTCCGTGACATCCGCGTGAGGATCGAGGCCGTTCCCCTCATGGAAGCAGCGCAAGCGTATCGGCGGATGATGCGCAACGAAGCCCGATTCCGGATGGTTCTGGTCGCCGGTCGGATGTGACCGGCCAGATTGGGCGGATACCATGAGCGTCACCCGAGATGCCGCTGCGGGCGATCTTGGAGGTGCGGCGACTCGAGCGCGCCGCCGACTCTCCGTCAAGCAAGCAGGGTTGCTCGCCGCCGCGATTGCCTCGGCGGGCGCTGCGATCGCCTTTGGCGCTCACTGGTGGAGGGTGGGCCGCTTCATCGAGACCACGGACGACGCTTACGTGGGTGGCAACGTCACCGACATCGCACCGCACGTCAGCGGCTTCATCAGCAGGATCGCGGTCGTCGACAACCAGCACGTTCGCGCGGGGCAGTTACTGATCCGGATCGACGCCGCCGACTTCACAGCGGCCGAGCAGCGTGCGGCGGCCACGGTCACCCGGGAGCAAGCCTCGGTTGCCGACCTCGAGGCGAGGATTGCTCTGCAGCGGAGCTTGATTGCCCAGGCGCGAGCGGCCCGTGCGGTAAGCCGTGATCGGGCGCGCTTCGATGCCGAGGACGCGGCGCGCTA
>JASHVV010000271.1 GCA_030044385.1 Gammaproteobacteria bacterium | reverse complement strand
CCCGGTCCGTAAAACTCCGACATCCCCATGCAGCCGAGGCCGATGGCCGAGACGGTGGTACCGGTCTTCCCCAGGGCGCGTCGCAGCATGGCTCTCTCCTTTGGAAGTGAGGCGGCCAGCCTAAGGGCTCGCTGCGCGCACTACAAGGCCCCGCCCCAGTAGAATGCGCCGTCTGCCCGCAGCGCGGAGCGTTCGTTCATGCAAATCGACCTGAGCAATACGAGCGTGCTCGTCACCGGCGCCAGCCGCGGAATCGGGGCCGCGGTGGCGCGCGCCATGGGCAACGCGGGCGCGAGGGTCGCGATTCATTACCGCGACCGGCGGGAGCAGGCGAGCGCTCTGGCCGCGCAGATCGGCGCCTCGGCCGAAGTCTTTCAGGCCGATCTGTCCAGGGCTGAGGAGTGCACGGCGCTCTGGCAAGCCGTCGTCGCGCGCTTCGGGCGCGTGAGCACCTTGGTCAACAACGCGGGGGTGGCCCTGTCATCTGCGCTCGAGAGCGCCACGGAAGACTGGCTGGAAGGGTGGGACACCACCCTGGCGGTGAACCTGCGCGCGCCGGCCATTCTCTGCCGGCTCGCGATCGGGCATTTCCAGACGCAAGGCGGCGGACGGATCATCAACATCTCATCGCGCGCCGCGTTCCGCGGCGATCAGCCGCCCTACCTGGCGTACGCCGCATCCAAGGGGGGTCTCGTCGCCCTGACGAGGTCGATCGCCAGGGGCTTCGGCAAGGCCGGCATCCTCGCCTTCAACGTGGCGCCCGGATTCACGAGAACCGACATGGCGCAGGAGTTCCTGGACCAGTACGGGGAGGACTATGTGGCCGGGGATATCGCTCTGCGCCGGCTGACGGAACCCGAGGACATCGCCCCGTTCGTCGTGTTCCTCGCGAGCGGTCTCGGCGACCATTCGACCGGTTGCACGATCGACGTCAACGCCGGCTCCTACGTCCACTAAGCCTGGCGGGCGGCGGTCGCTCGCGCCACGGCGCGGGGCGCCGTGGCCTGTCCCAGTCGATAGCGTCCGATCAATTTCATCAGGCCGGTCGCCTGCTCGGTCAACGCCTGCGCGGCGGCGGTGGCCTCTTCCACCAGCGCGGCATTCTGCTGGGTCGATGCGTCCATGGACGACACCGTCCGGTTCACCTGCTCGATCCCCGAGGCCTGCTCGCGGCTCGAGTCCGCGATCTCGGCCATGACGTCCGTCACCTTCTTCACGCGCGTGACGATCTCGCCGAGCACTTTGCCGGACTCGTCGACCAGCTTGGTTCCCTCGTTCACCTTGCCCACCGAGTCCTGTATGAGCGCCTTGATCTCCTTGGCCGCTCCGGCGCTCCTCGAGGCGAGATTGCGCACCTCGGATGCCACGACCGCGAAGCCTCTGCCCTGCTCGCCCGCTCGCGCCGCCTCCACCGCCGCGTTGAGCGCCAGCAGATTGGTCTGGAACGCGATCTCATCGATCACGCCGATGATCTCCGCGATCTTGCCGCTCGCCGTGCTGATCTCGCTCATCGCCGCAACGGCGGTGCCGACGACGGTGCCGCCGCGCTCGGCGTGCTCGCGCGCCGCAACCGCCAGCTGGTTGGCCTGGACTGCGCTCTCCGCGTTGTCCTTCACCCTCGTGGTCATCTGCTCCATCGAAGAGGTCGTCTCCACGAGGCTCGAGGCCTGCTCCTCGGTGCGCCGGCTCAGATCGAGGTTGCCGCGCGAGATCTCCTCGGCCCCCGACTGGACCGCGCGGCAGGTCTTCGTCAGGCCGGCGACGACGTCCATCATGGCCTCGATCATGGAATTGACCGACGCCGCGAGCGCCTTGAAGTCGCCCGACTTGTCGCCGATGCCCATCCTCGAAGTGAGGTCGCCCTCCACGGCCTGCCCGACGACACGCACCGTTTCCGCGACCGTCATCGAGACGCTGTCGATCAGCTCATTGATGCTTTGCGCGAGCAGCAGCAGGTTGCCGGTCTTGCCGCTCATGGCAATGCGCCGATCGCTCGCGCCGACGAGTACCGCCTGGATGATCTCGCGCGATTCGCGCACGGCCGCATCCAGCGCCCGCGCCGCCGCGACGCGCTGCGTGATGTCGCGCCCGATTCCCACGAGACCCGTGACCCTGCCGCCCGCATCGCGCAGGGGTATCTTGGTCGTCTCCAGGTGCATGAGATTGCCCGCGGGATCGCGGCATTCCTCCTCGCGCGCCAGCAGCGGCTTGCCCGAGCGAATCACCGCCTGCTCATCCTCGTGATAGTGGGTCGCGAGCTCCTTGGGGTGGAAGTCGAAGTCGTTCTTGCCGAGCAGCTCGGCCGGCGTCTTCGCGCCCATGACGCGCGCGACGGCGGTGTTGGCCAGAAGGAAGCGGCCGTCGACATCCTTCACATAGATGAGGTCCGGCAGATTGTCGATGAGCGTTCGCAGCATCGCCCCGTCGGTGCCCGCGCCCATCCGCGCGCCCGGCAGCCGCTTGCGGACGAACAGGCAGGCGCCTGCCCCGGCGGCAGCGCCCAGCACGATGCCCGACATGAAAACCACATATGCAGTCATCGGGTTTCCCCCGACCCTTCGTATAGGTCCGCAGGATTCCCGATTCGGTATCAGCTCGCTGAGATCGCTATCACGGGAAAAATCGGCAATTCCGTGACCCAGTTCTAGTCTCAGTGCAACGCCACCACCGCCACCGACTTGGCCGGCAGCCGGAACACCAGCCTGCCGCTCCGGCTCACGCCCCGGAAGGGAGCCGGCCCGATCGCATGGGGGTGCGCGAAACTGTTGTGGGCGTCCATGGCATCCGCGGTCAGCACCTCGCCGGCGGCGGAATGCACGCTCGCGCCGTCGATCCGCACGGATATCGTGGCTTCGTGGTGTGGGTCGAGATTCACCAACGCCAGGTGGATCGTGCCGGCGGTATCCCGCGCGGCGGTGGCGTCGACGGCCGGCAACGCGATCGCGCCGTAGCGGTACGACGGCGTGTCGACCCTGACCGGCAGCTCAGTCGCCCCCTGGAACGGCACGTACATGCGGAACACGTAGTAGGTGGGCGTGAGGACCATCTTGTCCTGGCGCGTCAGTATCATCGCCTGCAGGACGTTGATCATCTGGGCGATGTTGGCCATGCGCACGCGATCCGCGTGGCGCTCGAAGATATTCAGCGAGATCGCGGCCACCAGGGCGTCGCGCAGGCTGTTCTGCTGATACAGCACGCCGCGATCCGGGCCGGGCGCCGGGTCGTACCACGTACCCCACTCGTCGACGTAGAGAGCAACCCGCTTTTGCGGGTCGTACCGGTCCATGATGGCGGAGTCGCGGGTGATGTACTCGTTGATGCGCTCGGCGGCCTGCAGCGTGGAGGCCCACTGGTCCTCGCCGAAGCCGGTGGCGGCGCCCTTATGCTTCCAGTTGCCGGTCGGAATGGTGTAGTAGTGGAGTGACAGCGCATCCATCTGGTCACCCGCCCGAGCCATCACCACGTCGGCCCAGTGATAGTCGTCATCGTGCGGGCCGCTCGCGACCAGCTTGATGCCCTTGGGGGCATGGTCCCTGACGAACGTGGCGTAGCGGCGGAAAAGATCGGCGTAATACTCCGGCCTCATGTTGCCGCCGCAGCCCCACGCCTCGTTGCCGATGCCGAAGAAAGGCACGCTCCAGGGCCGCTCCCGTCCGTTCGCGCGTCGCAGCTGCGCGAGCGTGCTGGGCGAGCCGGACGTCATGTATTCGACCCAGTCCGCCATCTCGTGGGGAGTGCCCGAGCCGACATTCCCGGTCACGTAGGCGTCGGCGCCGATCCTCTCGGCGAAGTCGAGGAACTCATTGGTGCCGAAGGCATTCGGCTCCACCACGCCACCCCAGTTGGTGTTGATCCGGGCCGGGCGCTGGGCGCGCGGTCCGATTCCGTCGCGCCAGTGGTAATCGTCGGCAAAGCAGCCGCCCGGCCAGCGGATCACGGGGACATGAAGCGCCTCGAGCGCCGCGAGCACGTCGTTGCGGTAGCCGTCTGTGTTGGGGATGGAGGAGCCGGGCCCCACCCAGACGCCGCCATAGATACCGCGGCCGAGGTGCTCGGCGAACTGCCCGAAGATGTGGCGGTCGATTGTCGGGCCGGGCGCATCGGCCCGCACGGTGAGCGCGACCGCCTCACGGCTCGCGGCGCCGGCCGGCACAGCGACGGTGACAGCGCAGAAGACCAGCGCCCAGGCGGCGAGGGTCGCCGGCGCGTTCAGCCTGCTCATCGATCTCCCTCCGCGGGCTCCTCCTACCCGCGGCCCTTCAGTTCCTTCACCAGCGCAGTCGCATGGTAGACGTTCTGCAGGCCCTCGAGGAGGATGGCGCTGTCGACCGCCACGGCCCGATTCATCGCGCCGTCGTACCAGAACGAGCCGCCGAGCGACGGCAGGTTGCCGTCGAAGATCAACCCCACCAGATGCCCGTCGCGGTCGATCACCGGGCTGCCGGAGTTGCCGCCGACGATATCGTTGGTGGAAACGAAGTTGAACGGCGTCGCCGGATTCAAGCGGCTGCGCGCAGCCAGCCAGGCCGGCGAGAGCTCGAGCGGATCATAGCTGCGCGAATAGGGGTAAAGGCCCTTCACGGTGGTGAACGGTCCTACGTAGCGACCATCCTTGTTCCAGCCTTTCACGACTCCGTAAGACAGCCGCTCGGTAAAGGTGGCATCGGGAGAGATACTGGCGCCGTAGACGGCGAAGCGCGCCCGCGCGATTTTGGTGGTATTCGCGTCGATGGGAGCCTTGACCTCGTCCTCGAAGGCCTTGCGGGTCTTCAAGTAGTACGGCAGGGCCTCGCGGGCCAGCACGATCATCGGGTCGCTCGAGGCGTCCACCGCCTTCTGCCCACCGGCCCACAGGGCCTTGCGCACGGCGATGTCGGCCAGTTTCGTACCGCCGACGGCGCGATCCGCCACCTCAGCGGGTGAGGCCGTTGCGAACAGCTTCTGCACGATGGGCACGTCCGCCCCCATCAGATCGCGCATCAGCGTCAGCGAAGACGTCAGGCGGAGTTTGTCGTAATCGGGGTAGAGGGGCGCCGGTGAGAAGAGCTGTTGCTCGAGGAGCGGCAGGCTGGCCGAGCGATACTCCTCGAACCGCTGCGTCTCGGGCAACGTACGCTCGTACGCGCCGAGGACGATTGGGAAGGCGATGCCATAGAGACGGGAGTTGAACCCCTCGCCGTTCTGTATGACGAGCATCAGGTACGGCAGGAACATGGCGTTGTAGCGCTTCTGGGCGGCGGCGATCCGATCCCAGGCGCCGGCGTACTTTGCAAGCGCCGGATCGGCCTGTACCTTGGCGCGCAACGCCGCCTCCTCGCTCATCTTGCGGGCGAACGCCTGTGGGTCGTTCAGCGCCTGCAATTGACCGTCGAAGGACTTGATGGCGTTGTCGATGAAAAAGAGGTCGCCCCGGGCAATGCGCGCGTTGCCCGCGCTTGCGGCGGAGAACGCCTCGAGCAGCCCCTGCATGTGGCTGAAGACCTGCAGCACTTCCGGGAAGATCGGATATCGCAGTGCCTGCAGCTGTGCAACCGTGTCATCACGCTCCGTCCCGCCCGGATTGCCGGAGGTGAAGACCAGCTCCCCGGCCTTCGGACCCGTCGCCGACATCGGGAAGTAATCGGGCGTGTGCGCCGGCTTGCCATCGACATAGACCCTCAGGATGCTGACGTCGAAGTCATAGCGCGGGAAATTGAAGTTGTCCGGATAGCCGCCGAAGAAGGAGGTCGACTGGCTCGGCACGAACACCAGCCGCACGTCCTGGTAACGCCGATACTGGTAGAGCCAGTCCTGTCCGCCGTGATACAGGGGGACCACCTCGCACCGCCACATCGCGGGCTGGCCGTGCACGCAGGCCGTCTCGAGCCGGCTGGTTGCCGCACGCTGGGCGGCGGTATAGGCAGCTCCGCTCTTGCCTGCCGTCGCTCGGTCGACGGTCGCGGTCACATCGCTGAGGTGGACCAGCTGCTCGACTTCCATCGCCGGACATTTGGGCTCCGATTCCCGCGTGGCGGCGTAGAACGACTGCGCCATCAGATTTTTTTCCGGCGATGATAGCCCCTCGAGGCACTCGACGGCGCAATGGTGGTTGCTGAGGACCAGGCCGTCGGGAGAGACGAACGACCCCGAGCACCCTCCGGCCAGACGCACCGAGGCCAGTTGGACGTGCTCGATCCACTGCGGCGAGGGAGTGAAGCCGAAGCGCTGCTGCAGTTGCGCGACCGGGAGGTTCGACAACGGCCACATCCCCTCCGCGGCGAACGCCTTCGGCAGGAGCAGGAATGCAAGCAATGCACCGACTGGAAGCGCGACCCATTTCTTCATGATTCTCCCCCAAAGGGTTTTCACGACGATACGGGAGATTCGCCTTCCGGGTCAACTTTGGGGGCGGCCGGGAAAGCCCGGCCGCCGCCACTGCGCTCATTCGCTGATCGCAACCCCGCTGAAAGCGGGCACGCCGATCGGGCTCGACGTCGCCTCGGGTGTCAGGTCACCGTATCCGTCGATGGCGAATACGGCCACGTAGCCGCTGCCGTTCGCCGAGTAGATGACGGCCAGCCATTTGCGGTCCCTCGAGACGGTGATGTCAGTGGGCGCTCCCGGAAGCGGCACGGACTTGTAGAACACTCCGCCCTTGCCGTCGCTGAAGAATATGGAGATCGCCTGGCCGGGGCTATTGCCGGTATACCACACGTTGCCCGGCCCTTTCGCGACCCAGCACGGCGCGTTGGTGGGATACGGCGGAGTCGGGCCGGTGATCGGGTAAACATTCCGCTGCGCATCGACGACTGCGAAGCTGTCAGGGCTGTGCGCCGGGGTGAAGCCGAGAACGTCGCCCCAGAATGCCGCGCCGAGCGGGGTGTTGTTGGCGTCGCTCGGCAGCGTGACCGCAGCGGCGGACCCGCTCAGCGCGCCCCAATTCGTGAGACCCACCTGCTCGACCGAGCCCGAGGTGAACGTCACCGCACCCCAGGTCCTGCCCACCGCGACCTGCGCAGCCGACGTGTCCGAGAGGTGAACGACGGTGCCATCCTCGATGCCCGACGGCCAGGCGTGACTTTCCAGACAGTTCGCGCCGGCCACGAACAGCTGGTCTTTGGTGAGCGCCACCGAGTCGGGCTTTGCACAACCGGGCGTGAGCGCGATCCGCCCCGCGATCTGGACGAAGTCTCCGTCTCTCACGAGCTCGCTGACACTGTTCGATCCGTAATTCGCCACCGCGCCGAAGTCGTCCTTCATCTGCAGGATGCCGGCGTTCCCACTCGCACCGCCGCGGCCGCCGGTGGGCAGCGTCTGCACCAAGGACAGGGCGGGCGATCCGTCCGTTGCCAACTGGTACACCAATACCTGATTGGTGGCCGGATCGTTCGTGCTCGTGAGCACCAGAACGCCGCGGTCGCGCTCGCCGGCAACGGCCAGGCTGGCCGCGAGGAGTGAGGCGGCAACGGTGATACCGGCGCGGCCGGCCATGGATCGAGTCATGTTTCGCAGTGGCATGGGGATCTCCGGTCGGAGGAGGATGGGCAGCCGGCTGAAGCCGGGCAGGTTCTTCATGCCGGCTTAATTCGCAGCCGGCCGGCCGGTGTTACACGGCGGTGGATTTCTCCCGGTTTGTGGTTTGTGGATCGCCCGCGTTAGAATTTGGCGGGTCGCGCCCCCGCGAGCGAGTCGACCCCATAGTGCCGAAGCAGGATGAGACCGAAGAGCGCCTCCGGCCGCTGATGATCCGCAGTCTCGAGGGGGATCCGGGCGCGCACCGCGAGCTCCTCGGCGTACTCGGTCGCTTCCTGCGCGGCTACTTCGCACGCCGCATCGGCGCCGGCACCGCCGAGGTCGAGGACCTCGTGCAGGAGACGCTCCTTGCAGTGCATTTGAAGCGCGACAGCTACGACCGGTCCCTGCCCTTCACGCCCTGGGCATATGCCCTCGCCCGCTACAAGCTCATCGACCATCTGCGCCGCCGCAGCCGGTCGATTCAGGTCCCGCTCGAGGATGCCGGGGCACTCTTCGCCGCCGAGGATGCGGAGGAAGGCGCGCTGCGCACCGATCTCGACCGGCTGCTGCAACGTCTGCCCGACCGGCAACGAAGTCTGGTAGAGGACGTGAAGCTGCAGGGCCTCTCCGTCGAGGAAGCTGCAAAGAAGCGCGGAGTGACCGCGGTGTCGGCGCGCGTCATGCTGCATCGAAGCCTCAAATGGTTGAATCAGGCTCTACGCGATGAGAACGGCTGACCTCATAGAGCTCCTCGCCCGCGACGCGAGGGCGACTCCGCCGGGGGTCGTGAATAGAAGGCTGCTGGCGGCACTGGTCGCCGGCGGCCTCGTCACGTTGGCCATCGTCGCGCTGGGACTGCACTGCCAGCCGCTTCTGGCCGCCGCGCAGCAGTCGTGGTTCTGGATGAAGGCTGCCTACACGGGTTTGCTCACCATCGGCGGGGTAGTCATCGTCAGACGGCTGTCCATACCGGGCGCACGCCTGCGCGCGGCACCTCTCGCCGCGGCGGCGGTCATTCTGGTCATGGCCGCGTTGGCCGCCGGTCAGATCCTCGCCACCGCGCCGGCTGACCGCCTGGCGCTGTGGCTCGGGCATACGTGGAAGGTGTGCTCGCCGCTCATTCTATTGCTCGCCCTGCCGATCTACGCCTGCCTGATCGCGGCCCTTCGCAGGCTGGCGCCCACCCGCCTCGCGCTGACCGGGGCGGCCGCGGGCTTCGCGGCCGGCGCACTGGCGGCGACGCTCTACGGGCTGCACTGCCCGGAACAGGCTGCGGCTTTCGTCGCCACGTGGTACACGCTCGGAATCGCCGCCGCGACCGCGGTCGGCGCGCTCACCGGACGCCGGCTGCTGCGCTGGTAATTCCAGAGGACGGGCTTGCTTTGCCACCGACCCCTATGTAGACTTACGATCATGGGTAAGCGGGATGGCCACGTACGGATCTCACTCCAGACGCTGCGGGCTCTGGAGGCCTTTCTCGAGAATGTCTCCGAGGAGCTTTCCGGGGCCGACGTGCAGAAGCGCAGCGGACTCGCTTCCGGGACGCTGTATCCGATTCTCCTGCGGCTCGAGTCCGCCGGCTGGTTCGTCAGCCGCTGGGAAGCCATCGATCCCGTCAGCGCCGGCCGGCCCCGCCGGCGGCTCTATCGCCTGACGCCGAGCGGCCTCGCGCGCGCGAGCGAGCTCTTCGCGAGCTTCGGCAGAGGAGTCACAGCATGAGCGCGGCAGAACCTCCCGGTGATGGCTCGATGCGCAAGGCTCGCCCCGCAGGGCAAACCTGGGATCGGACGGCGGCGCAATACCTGGTGAGTTGCGCGGCGCGCAAGGCGCCGCCGGACCTGGCGGCGCGGCTGGAGGAGGAATGGCTCGCCGACCTCATGGCGCGCCGGGGAGCATTCGCGCGAATTCGCTTCGGACTGGGGTGCTGCTGGGCGACCCGGGTCATTGCGAGCGAGTTCGGCTCGGCGGCTGTAGCCACCGGCAGCGCCGCTTCCGGCCAGCGGCTGCTGGTGGCGTACGGCGGTTTCGACTTCTCGCGCCTTTCGCGCCGCACGATCGCGCTGATCGTCATCGCCTGCCTCCACGTGGCCGTCTTCTATGTGTATCTGAATGACTTTACCCGGCCGGCCGCGCCGACCTCGCCTCTGGACCTACACGCGGCCTTTCTGAATCCAACTCGGCAACCCGAGCAGCCGGCGCGCCTGCCGCTGCCGACTCTCGCCGCGACCAACCCGATCAGCCTTCCAACCCCCAACATTCCGCTCAACTTCCCTGCGGACGCGAGCACGATCACCGTGCCTCACGCCCCTGTGCCCGCCGCCGTTCCGGTGCCGCCTCCGGCGCCGAAGCCGATCCAGCTCGTGATAGGAGGACCAGGCGCCGGCTTCCCGACCACGGAGAACTACTATCCCGCGGTCGCCCGGCGGCTCGGTGAAACGGGCGCGGCTGCCGTTCGCGTCTGCGTCGATCCCGGCGGCAAGCTCACCGCAGCTCCCACGATCTTCCAATCCTCGGGCAACGCGCAGCTCGATCAGGGAGCTCTCAGGCTGGCGAGAGACGGCTCCGGCCACTATCGGCCGAGCACCGAGAATGGCCGGCCGATGAGCGCCTGCTACGCCTTTCGCATCAAGTTCCAGCTCGAAGACGACGGCCAGTAGGCATCTGGCGCCGGCGAGGT
>JASHVV010000031.1 GCA_030044385.1 Gammaproteobacteria bacterium | reverse complement strand
GTCGCTGAAGTCATCCCAGTCGATCAGGATGCCCGCGGCGCGCGCGATCGCCACGAGGTGCAGCGTGTGGTTGGTCGAGCCGCCGGTCGCGAGGAGGCCGACGATCGCATTGACGATGCCGCGCTCGTCGAGCACCTTCGAGAGCGGCAGATATTCGCGCCCGAGGGCGGTGATCTGCGCCGCGCGGCGGGCGGCGGCGGCCGTCAGCGCATCGCGCAACGGGGTGTTGGGCGGCACGAAGGCGCTGCCGGGAAGATGCAGCCCCATTACCTCCATCAGCATCTGGTTGCTGTTGGCCGTGCCGTAGAAGGTGCAGGTGCCGGCGGCGTGATAGCTGGCGGCTTCCGACTCCAGCAGGGCATCGCGCCCCACCTTGCCCTCGGCGAAGAGCTGGCGGATGCGCGCCTTCTCCTTGTTGGGGATGCCCGAGGGCATCGGCCCGGCGGGCACGAACACGGTCGGAAGCTGGCCGAAAGCGAGTGCGCCGATGAGCAGTCCCGGCACGATCTTGTCGCAAACGCCCAGGCAGAGGGTCGCATCGAACATGCCATGCGACAGGGCGATGCCCGTCGACATCGCGATGACGTCGCGGCTGAAGAGAGAAAGCTCCATGCCGGCCTGGCCCTGAGTCACCCCGTCGCACATGGCGGGCACGCCGCCCGCGACCTGCGCGGTGGCGCCGGCGTCGCGCGCGGCCGCGCGGATCAGGCCGGGAAAGCGCTCGTAGGGCTGGTGCGCGGACAGCATGTCGTTATAGGCGGTGACGATGCCCAGGTTCGGCCAGCGCAGTTCCCGCAACGCCTGCTTGTCGGGGGCCGCGGATGCCGCAAAGCCGTGCGCGAGGTTGGTGCAGGAGAGCCGCTTGCGCGCGGGGTCGCCGCCGGCCTGGCCCGCCAGGCGCTCCAGGTACGCGGCGCGGGAATCGCGGCTGTGCTCGCGGATGCGCTCGGTGACCTCGCGCACGCGGGGATGAAGGGCGGGGGACGTCGTCGCGGTCATGGCGCCTGGTAACCCTCGGGCTTGCTCGAGCCGGCGCCGAAGAAGAATTTCTCCATCTCCGCTTCGAGGAACTTGCGGGCCTTGGGCTCCATGGGAGTCAGGCGATACTCGTTGATCAACATGGTCTGGTGCTGCAGCCAGCGCCCCCAGGCCTCCCGCGAAACGCTGTCGTAGATCCGCCGGCCGAGATCCCCGGGATAGGGCGGCCGGTCGAAACCGGGCGCTTCACGCTTGAGCAATACACACTGCACCATTCTGGCCACATCCAGCCTCCGTCAATCGAAGAGTCATACCTGCACCGCGGCCGCGCCCGCCAGCCGCTCGAGCAGCAGCCGGATCGGGGCAGGCAAGCCGAGACGCGCCGGCGCGCGCGCGCGATACCACCGGATTTGCGCCGCCGGATCGGGCACACCGGCGCTGCCGGAGCAATGGGCCAGGAGCGGCGTGATGACCAGGTCAAAATGCGTGAACGCATGCTCGACCGTCTCCAGCGGCACCGGCCGGGCGGGGGCGCCTTGGAGCATCCGGCGCACATAATACGCTGCCTGCGCCGCGCTCGCGAACTCCGGCAGGCACCAGAGGCCGCCCCAGACTCCCTTCTCCGGGCGGCGCTCGAGCAGCACCCCCCCGTCCTCGCGCACCGCGGCCAGCATGAACACCTGCCGCTGCCGCCGGGTCCGCGCAGGCCGCGGCGAGGGCAGCTCGTGCTGCCGTCCCGCCAGGCGTGCGACACAGGTTGCCGATACGGGACAGGTCGCGCAGGAGGGATTTCGCCGCACGCAGACAGTGGCTCCCAGGTCCATTACCGCCTGCGTGTAGACATCGACGTGATCGGCAGGCGTGCACTCGTCAGACAAGGCCCACAGCTTCTCGATCACGGCACGGTCTGATGCGCTGCCCTCCACTGCGAAATGACGCGACAACACCCTACGCACGTTCCCGTCGAGGATGGGGAATCGCCCACCGCGGCTCAACGCCAGAATGGCGCCCGCCGTGGAGCGGCCGATTCCCGGCAGCTCCGCCACGGCTTCGAAGCTGCGCGGAAACCGTCCGCCGTGCTGCTCCGCGATGCACATCGCGGCGCGATGGAGATTGCGGGCCCGGGCGTAGTAACCCAACCCCGACCAGAGATGCAGCACGTCATCGAGCGGCGCCGCGGCCAGCGTGCCGATGTCCGGAAAGCGCTGCATGAACCTCTCGTAGTAGGGGATGACAGTCGCAACCTGTGTCTGCTGCAGCATGATCTCCGATATCCACACCCGATAGGCGGTGCGGCGGCGCTGCCAGGGGAGGTCATGCCGGCCATGACGCGCATGCCAGTCGATGAGTGAGGCGGCGAAGCCGCGGGCGCCGGCGCGGGGTCGGGCGGTCACGTCATTGCACCCGACCCTTCCGTCGGGCCTTCAGCCGCCGCCGCGCGGCGGGCGGCCGCGCTGCCGCGACGTGGAGTCGATCGGCGCGCCGGGATTCGCCTCGATCGCCGCCCGCACGGCCTTGCGCCAGTAGGCATCGGTGGCGGCGCTCCAGGACGGGTCGTCCAGGTTCGGCCAGGCATCCTGCGTGAAGCTCGGCGCGCTCTGCAGCTTCGCGCCATCCAACACCAACTGCCCGTCGCGGATGCTGGCCATGGCGGCATCCCAGGGCAGCGCGGTCAGCTTGCCGTCGGTGCCGGTGCCGGCGGCGGCGGGCGCCGCCGCGTACCCGACCACCAGGTGTGTGGCCCGGCCCTGCGGATCGAAGATGATGTCCTTCACCACGCCGAGCGAGCTGCCATCCTCCGCTACCACCGGCATGCCGATGAGCGTCGAGGCGCGACGCTCGATCGCCGTGCCGGTCGGCGCATCCGGGCCGGAGCTCGCGTCCGAAGACTGCGCAGGCGATTCTTCCTGCGAGCCCGGGGGTGTGAACGTTTCGTCGGACGACGACGCCTGCGTCCGGTCCGTCTGCGCCTGCGTCTCGGCTGTCGACGCCGGCATGACCGCGGCCGCGGCGCCGTGCGATGTCGCGCGGGCCGAGGAGGCCGGAGCGTCGGCCGCCGGCGCCGGCGGCTCGTCCGGCTGGTTGCACGAAGCGGCCGCCAAACCCAGCACCGCGCACAGGAGCGGCAGAAGAAACCTCATCATGGACGCACTTTATGCTGTCACCATCTCACGAGGGGCGGCAGGCTCATGAGATAGGCCTCCGGGTCCGCATCGGTCTGAAAGCCGAACTTCGTGCCGCGATCATAGACGAGGTTGAACTCGACGTAGCGGCCGCGCTTCACGAGCAACCGCTCACGCGCGGCCTCGTCGAACGGGCTGTCCTTGCGGCGCGCGACGATCCTCGGGTAGACGTCGAGGAAAGCTTCGCCTACCTGGCGCACGAATGCAAAGTCCGCCGCCGCATCGCCGCTCGCGAGATCGTCGAAGAATATGCCGCCGACGCCGCGGGGCTCCCGGCGATGCGGCAGATAAAAATATCGGTCGCACCACTCCTTGAACTCGCGGTAGGCGTCCGGCCTGTACGTGTCGCAGGCCGCGCGCAGCGCCTCGTGGAATTCTGCCGTGTCCTCCTCGAAGGGAAAGGTCGGCGTCAGGTCCGACCCCCCGCCGAACCACGCGGAGCTCGTGCTCAGGTACCGCAGGTTCAGGTGCACGGCCGGAACGTAAGGATTCCACAGGTGCGCGACCAGCGAGATTCCGCAGGCCACGAACTGCCCGCCCGATTCCGCGGCGCCGGCGACCTGGCCGCGCGCCTGCTCGCTGAAGACGCCCCACACGTGGCTGACGTTGACGCCGACCTTCTCGAAGACGGCGCCACGCATCAGCCGGGACTCGCCGCCGCCCTGCAGGCGGTGCTCCTCGGGCCGCTGCCAGCGGCGGGCCTCGAACCGGTGCTTGGGCTCGAAGGCCTCGAAGGCGGCGCAGATGCGCGCCTGCAGCTCCCGGAACCAGGAGGCGGCACTCTGCGCCAGCCCGCCGCGATCGAGCGGCTGCGAGGTCATGCGGCGCCCGCCCCGGCGGCGGTCCGGCGAGAGGAGCGCTCGTGCACGTAGTCGACGAGGCGCGCCACCGCATCGGGATCGGTCTCCGGCCAGATGCCATGCCCCAGGTTGAA
>JASHVV010000270.1 GCA_030044385.1 Gammaproteobacteria bacterium | reverse complement strand
GCTCGCATCATTGCGTTGACGCGCCACCGGCTCTAATGGGCATCCGCTGACGGCGCGGGTGTCTGGGCCACCCTCTTCAGCATCGGGACCAGGCAGGTGGCCAGCAGACAGATGATCCCAACCGCGCGAAAGGCGTCGGCGTATGCCATGGTCGAGGCCTCGCGATAGGCAAGATTCCACAGCAGCCGGAGAGTCGTGGCATGCGCTGCCTGCGTCGAGCCAAGAGCCGATGCGAGATGCGCGTTGGAGGCGGCCATGAAGCTGCGCAGAGCCGCATTCGCCGGGGTAAGCGTGCCCGCGATGTCGACGAAGTGTGCGTTAGTCCGATCGTTCAACACCGCGCCGCAGATCGCAATACCGACCGCCCCGCCCAGGTTGCGCATCATGTTGAAGAGTCCGCTCGCGTACTTCAGCCGCTCCGGCGGCAGCGCACCGAGTCCGAGCAGGACGGCCGGTGCCACCGCAAAGACCTGCGGGAATCCGCGCAGAACCTGCGGCAGCAGCAACTGGTGGGCGCCCCAGTCATGGGTGATGAGACTGAAGCTCCACATCGAGATGGCGAAGCACGCGAGGCCGAACATCATCAGCCAGCGCAGATCCATCTTCCGGCTCAGAGTGACATAGCAGGGCACCCCCATCAGCGAGGCCGCGCCGGTCGAGAAGATGGCCATGCCGGTCTGCGAGGCGCTGAAATCCCGTACGTAGCCGAGAAAGAGTGGAGTCAGGAAGATGGGCGCGAAGATCCCGATTCCCGTCACGAAGGAGAGCACGCAGCCGAGGAGGAAGTTGCGGTTGCGCAGTGCGCGCAGGTCGACCACTGGATTGTGGAAAAGCAGGCTGCGCGCGACGAACAGCGCTCCCGCGATCGCCGCTACCGTCGTGAAGGCACGGATCGTCCGATCGCTCAGCCAGTTCCATCGCGCTCCCTCCTCGAGCACGTACTCGAGCGAGCCGAGGAAGAGCGCCATCAGGACGATACCGAGATAATCCGCTCCCTCGAGCAGGCTCAAGTCCGGGGTGTCGATATCGACCAGCAGTGCCACCCCTACGGTGACCAGCAGTCCTGGAATCAGGTTGACGTAGAAAAGCCAGCGCCAGGTCAGGGTATCCGTGATCCAGCCGCCGATGATGGGACCCAGGGTCGGGGCGATCGAGGCGATCGTGCCGATGACGGCCGCGGCGTAGATGCGCCGGTTGCCGCGAAAGTAGTGAAACGAGGAGGTGAATACCGTGGGGATCATGGATGCGCCGAGCATCCCCTGCAGGCCGCGGAATGCGATCATGCTCTCGATGCTCGTGGCCAGGCCGCAGAGCAGGCTGGCGATCGTGAAGCCGAGCGCCGAAGCGGCGAATAGCCAGCGCGTCGAGAAGACGCGAGTCAGCCATCCCGAGAGCGGGATCACGGTGATCTCGGCGATGAGGTATGCGGTCTGTACCCACCCGATCTCGTCCTGCGCCGCCGACAGCCCGCCGCCGATCTGCTGCATCGAGGAGGCGACGATCTGGATGTCGAGCAGGGCGATGAACATCCCGAACGTCATCACTGCGAATGCGAACGTTCCCTTGCTGCCGGGGTCCCGGTGCGCGGCCTTCTCGTTCATCGATCGGTCCCGGCAGGATTTCGCGTGTTCACCGAGACGGTCGTTGACAGCCCCGGGCGAAGCAGGCCGAGCGTGCCGTCGGCGCCGTCGAGGGCAATACGCACGGGTACACGTTGGACGATCTTGGTGAAATTGCCTGTGGCGTTCTGCGGCGGAAGGATGCTGAAGACCGCACCAGTCGCCGGTGACAAGCTGAGCACGTGCCCGTGAAATGCGTGGCGCGGGTCCACGTCCGCGGCGATCGTCGCCTGCTGGCCCGGCCGCATACGCCCGATTTCATCCTCCTTGAAGTTGGCGTCCACCCACAGCCCGTGTGCAGGTACGACCGTGAGCAGCTGCATACCGGCCGTGACGTACGCGCCGACCTGCGCCGAGCGATCCCCGACATAGCCGTCGATGGGGGAGCGAATCTCGGTGTAGCTCAGATTGAGCTCCGCCGTCCTGAGTTGCGCTTGCGCCTGTGCCAACGCAGCCTGGGCCTCTCGCAGCGCGGCGTCGAGCACGGCGACCTGCTGCTGCGAGGCGCCGACACGCGCCTGCGCGGCAAGCGTCACCGACCGGGCTGCCTGGTAGGCCGTCTGCGCTTGCTGTTCCTGGCGCACCGAGACGGCCCCGGACCGCGCCAATTTACGATAGCGCGCCGCGTCCTCGGCATCGAAGCGCGCCCGATCATGGCTTACCGCAAGGGCTGCTCGGGCCTGGGCAATCAAGCTCCGCTGCAGAGCGATCCTCGCCTCGAGGTCGGCAACGGAGGCTTGCTCCTGGGTGACCGTGGCCGCCGCACGCTGCTCGGCCGCTGTGAAGTCGGCGGCGTCGATCCGGATCAGTAACTGCCCCGCGCGAACGTGCTGGTTGTCGACGACCGCGATCCTGCTGATGAAGCCGCTGATGTGCGGTGCGATGTCGGTGACGTTGCCCCCCACGTAAGCGTCGTCCGTGGTCTCGATGAAGCGGCCCACCCTCCACCAGTGAGCGCCAAAGGCGATCGCAGCGCCCGCCGAGGCAATCGTGGCGGCGAGCAACCCTGCTTGCTTGACGGAGAGTCGACGGCGCGCTCGAGTCGCCGCACCTCCAAGGTCGCCTGCAGCGGCATCTCGAGTGACGCTCATGGTATCCGCCCAACCTGGCCGGTCACATCCGACCGGCGACCAGAACCATCCGGAATCGGGCTTCGTTGCGCATCATCCGCCGATACGCTTGCGCTGCTTCCATGAGGGGAACGGCCTCGATCCTCACGCGGATGTCACGGAGAACACTGAACGCCAGCGTTTCCTCGCTGTCGGCGGGCGAGCCGGTCAGCGTTC
>JASHVV010000269.1 GCA_030044385.1 Gammaproteobacteria bacterium | reverse complement strand
CCCCGGCCGGCGATCCGGCTGATGATCTCCTTGTAGCCGCCGTGCTCGCCCGGGCTCTCGCTCAACACCTCGACGGAGAAGCCCCTGGACTCCGCATAGCGCCCGTACATGCGAAAGAGGTCGCCCGCGAAGAGAGCCGCCTCGTCCCCGCCGGTGCCGGCGCGCACCTCGAGGAACAGGCTCTTGTCATCGCGCGGGTCCTTGGGAATGAGGAGCGATCGCAGCTCCGCTTCCGCGGCGGTGAGCCCCGACCGCAGCCGGTCGACTTCCTCGGCGCCGAGCGCGCGCATGCCGGCATCGGGATCGGCGAGCAGCTCGCTCGCCGCCGCCAGATCCCGCTCGAGCTCACGGTAGTGCCGCAGCCGCTCCGCGAGCGGCTCCAGACGCGCGTACTCGACCGACAGGTCGCGGAACTGCGGCGAGCCGCCGGCGATCTCGGCGGTGTTGAGCAGCCGGCCGACCTCCTCGAAGCGATCGGCGAGCTTGTCGAGCCGCTGGCGGATGGATTCCTTCATAATGTAAAGCTTTCCGGGCGCGGCATTGTAGGGCATGCGCGGCGGGCGGGGAGGCTCTATAGTCACCCCCGTGCGTCCCGTGAATCATTCTGTCCGCCTGCTCCTTCCCGCCCTCTGCGCCGCGCTCGCGGCGGCCTGCGCCACCGTGCCCGAGGGGCCGCCACCGCCGCCGCCCGCGCCGGATGCCGCCGCCCTCACGATCGTCGCGGAGATCGCGCTGCAGCGCGGCGACTGCCGCACCGCCTCGGAGACCTACGCCAGGGCCGCGCAACTCGCCTCCGCGCCGGTGGCGCAGCGGGCGAGCGAGGTCGGACTCGCGTGCGAGGACCTGCCCGCGGCCTGGGCTGCCGCGCAGCGCTGGCGCGAGCTCGCGCCGCAGAGCCGGGAAGCTCAGGCCATGTACGCGACCATCGCGCTGAAGCTCTATCGGATCACCGCTGCCCGCGCGGCAGTGAAGGCGTTTCTGAGCGCGCCGCCGCAGCATCCGTCCGGCGCCGACCATGCCGGCTCCGGCGCGAGCGCAAAGCCGATCCGCGCCGGCGACAGCGGCTTGGCCGATCTCGCGACCCTGCTGCTCGCGGAGTGCGACCCGCCGGAGGTGTTTGCGGCGCTCAATGGCGAGATCGACACCGCGGGGGCTTCGCCCGCGCGGCTGACGCTTCTCGGGGAGCTGGCGCTCGAGGCCTACGACGCGCGCACGGCGGAAGGTTATGCACTGCGAGCCGTCGCGCAGAGCCCTGACGATCCGCGGGCGAATCACCTCCTGGCGCAGGCCTACGTGGTGCTGGGTCAGCCGGCCAAGGCCATCGCGGCGGCCCGGGGCCTCATGCGCAAACAGCCGCGGCGTGGCATGCTCGAGCTGGCGGACGTCTACCAGGAGCTCGGTCGGGTGGAGGACGCTCACCAGGAGCTCGAGCGGCTGCGCGCCACCGCTGGTTCCCGCGCCGAGGTCGACCGCCGCCTCGCGGTGCTGGCGTACGAATCCGGCGACCTGCGGGAGGCGCAGCAGCGGTTCGGCGATCTTGCCGAGAGCGGCGAGGCGGACGAGAGCACGCTGATGTATCTCTCGGACATCGCCGCGCGGCAGGGCGATGTCGATGCCGCGCTCACCGGGTACGGCAAGCTCGCCGACTCCTCGCTGGGGCTCGAGGCGCGGGAGAAGGCGGCGGCGCTGCTCCTGGCTTCCCATCACACGACCGAGGCGCTCGCACTGCTGCAGGAGTACGCGCAGCAGCATCCCGAGGACGGTGTCGATATGACCGTCGCGGAAGCGCAGCTCCTGGGGGATCACGGCGCCACCGATGCGGCGTTGAAACTGCTGAATGAGGCGCTGCGGTCTCATCCCCAGCACCCGGCGCTGGAATACGAGCGCGCCATCGTGCTGGAAGAGGCCGGGCGGGTGAGCGAATCCCTGCAGGCGCTGCAGGGCCTGCTCGCGCAGCGGCCGGACGATCCCACGGTGCTGAATGCGCTCGGCTACACCTTGGCCGATCACGGCCTCGAGCTGCCGCGCGCCGAGGCGCTGATCCGCCGCGCGCTCGGGGCGATGCCGGACAACCCCGCCGTGCTCGACAGCCTGGGCTGGGTGCGCTTCCGCCGCGGCGACGCGGCCGGCGCGGTGCCGTCGCTCGAGCGAGCCTACGGCATCAGCCACGATGCGCAGATCGCGGCTCACTGGGGCCAGGCCCTGTGGGTGGCGGGCCGGCGGCAGGATGCGCGCAAGGTGTGGGCGGAGGCGCTGGCGCGCGATCCCGATTCCAAGTCGCTGCAGGCCGTGGTCGCCCGCTTCATTCCGAATGCGAAATAACAGCGGATTGCTCGCCGCCGGCATCGCGCTGGCCGGTGTGGCGCTGCTCGCCGGCTGTCAGACGGCGCCCGTGGCTCCGGCTCCGGCGATGGCTTGGAGCGTGAGAAGACCGACGCTGCAGAATCTCGAGCAGTTCGGTCTCGACGGACGCGTCGCCGTTGCCGTCGGCAATCAGGGCTTCAACGCGGGGATCCGCTGGGCGCAATCCGGCGCGGTGACGCGCCTGGCGCTGACCGGACCGCTGGGCGCCGGCGGCGTCGAGGTGACCGCGAACGGCGCGGACCTGAGCGTCATCACTTCGAGCGGCAAGCGGCTGGGCAACGACGCGGCGCGCTCGGAGCTGCGGGACAAGCTGGGTTTCGAGCCGCCGCTCGCGAGCATCCGCTACTGGGTGCTCGGCGTACCGGATCCGGGCGCGCCCGCCGCGGTGCAGCTCGATTCCCAACAGCGTCTCACCGAGCTGACACAGGACGGCTGGCAGGTCGATTACAACTCCTACATGCCGGTCGGGGCGCAGTGGTTACCCAGGCTGCTGACCCTGCGCCGGGAAGGAGTGCGTGTGCGGATGGTCGTCGACGGGTGGCGGCCATGAGCCGCGGCGAGGCGCTCTGGCCGGCGCCCGCCAAGTTGAATCTCTTTCTCCACGTCACCGGCCGGCGCGCCGACGGCTATCACGAGCTGCAGACCGTCTTCCAGCTCATCGACCTGTGTGACACCGTGGGTATCGTGGTCCGCGAGGATGGGGCGATCGAGCGTCCCGAGGGGCCAGCCGGCGTCCCACCGGAATCGGATCTCGTGGTGCGCGCGGCGCGCGCTCTGCAGGCCGCCGCGGGCACGCGGCTCGGCGCAACCCTGCGGGTGCACAAGCGGATCCCCATGGGAGGGGGTCTGGGGGGCGGCAGCTCCGATGCGGCCACCACCCTGCTGGCCCTCGATGCGCTCTGGGGCTGCCGGCTCGGCATCGAGGAGCTGGCGCGGCTGGGGCTGCCCCTCGGCGCGGATGTCCCTGTATTCGTTAGAGGTTTTTCCGCCTGGGCGGAGGGGGTGGGCGAGCGGCTGACGCCGATCGAGCTCCCCGGGCGCTGGTACGTGGTCATCCATCCGGGGGTCGGCGTGAGCACCCGGGAGGTATTCCAGAGCCCTGAATTGACACGAAATTCCCCCCTCATCACAATACGCGCCTTTTTCGAGGCCGGTGGTCGCAACGATTGCGAGCCGGTGGTGCGGGCGCGCTGCCCCGAAGTGGCGGCGGCGCTCGATTGGCTGTCGCGATACGCGCCGGCACGGCTGACGGGAACCGGCTCCTGTATCTTCGCGTCCTGCGCGACCGCCGCCGAGGCGGAGCGCATCGCGGCGCGCGTACCGGACGAGTGGACGAGCTTCGTGGCGCGGGGACTCGATATCTCACCGGCGCATCGTTCCCTGACGTAAGGTGCTGGGGTGTCGCCAAGTGGTAAGGCAGCGGGTTTTGATCCCGCCATTCGGAGGTTCGAATCCTTCCACCCCAGCCATTCATGTTGGCCAATCATCTTGGCCATTCATTTTTGAGGCGCTTGGCCTGACGACCTTATGACCACGAGCGACACGCTGGCACTTTTCGCCGGCAACGCCAATCCGGCGCTGGCGACAGACATTGCGCGGCATCTGCAGACGCCCCTGGGGCGCGCCTCCGTCGGCCGCTTCAGTGACGGCGAGGTCAACATCGAGCTGATGGAGAACGTGCGCGGCCGCGACGTCTTCATCGTGCAGCCGACCTGCCCGCCCGCCAACGACTCGCTGATGGAGCTGCTCGTCATGGTGGATGCGTGCCGCCGCGCCTCCGCGGCGCGCATCACCGCGGTGGTGCCGTACTTCGGCTACTCCCGCCAGGATCGCCGCCCCCGGGCCACGCGCTCCGCGATCACCGCGAAGCTCGTGGCCAACATGATCTCGAGCGCCGGGGTGACCCGGCTGCTCACCGTCGATCTGCATGCGGACCAGGTCCAGGGCTTCTTCGACATTCCGGTCGACAACGTGTATGCATCGCCGGTGCTGCTGGGCGACGCGTGGAAACAGGCGTACCGGAACGTGGTGATCGTCTCCCCGGACGTCGGCGGGGTGGTGCGGGCGCGGGCCTTCGCCAAGCGCCTGGACGACGCGGACCTGGCCATCATCGACAAGCGGCGGCCGCGGCCCAACGAGTCGAAGGTGATGAACATCATCGGCGACATCAAGGGCAAGACCTGCGTGCTGGTCGACGACATGATCGACACGGCGGGCACGCTCTGCCACGCCGCGCAGGCGCTGAAGGACGACGGCGCGGCGAAGGTCGTCGCCTATATCACTCACCCGGTGCTCTCGGGCGAGGCGGTGGAGCGGATCTCGCGCTCGGCGCTCGATGAGCTGGTCGTGACCGATACCATCCCGCTGTCGGCCGCCGCGCGCGGCTGCAGCCGCATCCGCCAGCTCTCGGTGGCGGCGCTGCTCGCGGAGACCATCCGCCGCATCCGCGACGAGGAATCGGTCAGCTCCTTGTATGTAGATTGAGTTTTTCAGGTGTGCCGGGCTTGGTCGCGAGCGCCGGCGCGTGTTTGTCAACATTGGAGAAAGTCATGCGTATCTCATTCAGCTTCGGCGCGGACCCGCGCGGAGCGCAAGGCAAAGGTGCGAGCCGCCGCCTGCGTCGCTCCGGCAAGGTGCCGGCCATCCTCTACGGCGGCCACAAGGAGGCCCAGGCCCTGGTGTTGGACCAGCAGAACCTCCTCACCATGATCGGTG
>JASHVV010000030.1 GCA_030044385.1 Gammaproteobacteria bacterium | reverse complement strand
CCGGACTGGCTCGACCGCATGCAGCGCGCGCGCGCCCGGCACGCCGCCATCACGCGCAATCTCAACACCTGGTCCAACTACAAGAGCTGGGCGGACCGCATGCGCGAGTCCTGGGAAGACGAAGAGCGCCAGCCGGAACCCGAGCCGCGCGGCACCGGCGCCAACAAATCCCCCAGCCGCTAGCCCATCGATTCCGGTGCCGCCACCGCGGCGGCACCGCTCGAGCTTTCCTCCGCCTCGGGCGCCGAGGCCGCCGCCGGCTCCAGCCACTGGAGCAGCGGCCGCCATTCCTCGATATCCGTGCCGGCCACATAGGTCTTCATCTCGTGGATCCCGAGGCCGAGCTCCGCGGCGCGCAGGTAGTTCTGCGAGTCGCGCAGCGTCGCCACGATCGGAATCCCGAGCGTCTGCAGGAACCGGATGAGAGACTGATAAGCGCGGGTGTTGCGCCGGATCCGGTTGGCGACGACGCCGATGCGGTTGTCGTCGCGGCGGATCTTCGCGACCAGCAGCAGGTCGCGGATGCAGCGCGAGCAGGCGTGAATGTCGATATCGGAAGGCAGCACGGGCACGATGATCTTGCGCGCCTCGCGCGTCAGATCCGGCAGCTCGCGCGGCTCGACCGCCGCCGGCGTGTCGACGATCACGTGGGTGGAGAAATCCGGCACCCGCAGCTGGAACGTTCGCGTCGTTCGCGGATCTATGTCAAAAGCATTCACGGCGTGGATCGGCGGCAGCTGCGGCTGGCGCTTGCGCACCCAGCGGAGCGAGGATCCCTGCGGATCGAAATCCATCAGGACCGGCTTTTGCTGCTGCGAGGCAAAGTAGCTCGCAAGGTTGGTCGCGATGGTCGTCTTGCCCGAGCCCCCTTTGGGGTTGAGGACGACGATGCGATTCATGGTGGTCCTGTGTTCTCTGAACGCGCGCTGAACGGCCCTGGGTCAAGCCTACGCACCCCACCCGGCTGCCGCAAGCCGGCCCGACTGTGAAACTCCGCACGACAACAGCGGACGGCTGCGAGTAGAGTTGGATCGGCATGGAATTCTTCCTGCACTTTTGGGACGAGCTGGACGATGCGGCGGGTGCCTGTCGCCACATCGCGACCACCGCGCTCGTCGAGGCCGCGGCCGTGTCGACGCCGCTCCTCGCCTGGGTTTCCGCGGTCGGTGTCGGGCTGGCCGCGCCGCAGCTGCGCATCAATGCGGTGCTGCTCGCCGGCAGCGTCACTTTCTTCGACCTCTATCGCCGCCTGCTCCGCCTGCCCTGACCCTATCTCGGGGCCCTTGAATTTCCGGGCCGCGCGCCCAAGATGTGCCCGCTCCGGCACCTTCAAGACATAAAACCAGGAGCGGAGCGTCCATCATGCCGAGTCCCGAGAGCGCCGCGGCTTCCCCCGCCGAGCGGCAGACACACGGTTTCCAGGCCGAGGTCCGTGAGCTGCTGCAGCTCATGATCCATTCCCTGTACAGCCACAGGGAAATCTTCCTGCGCGAGCTGATCTCGAACGCATCCGACGCCAACGACCGGCTGCGGTTCGCCGCCATCGGCGAGCCTGCCCTGCTCGCCGACGGGTCGGAGCTCGAGATCCGCATCGAGACGGACCAGGCGGCGGGCACGCTGAGCATCACCGACAACGGGATCGGCATGACGCGGGACGAGGCCGTGGCGAATCTCGGCACCATCGCCCGCTCCGGTACGGCGGAGTTCTTCCGCTCGCTGTCCGGGGACCAGCAGCGGGACTCGCAGCTCATCGGTCAGTTCGGCGTGGGCTTTTACTCCGCGTTCATCGTCGCCGACCGTGTCGAGGTGCTGTCGCGCAAGGCCGGGCTTCCCGCGGAGAGCGGCGTGCACTGGGAATCGAGCGCCAACGGCGAGTTCACCGTCGAGACCGTGACTCGTCCGCAGCGCGGCACCACCGTCAAGCTCCACTTGAAGCCGGAGGCGAAGGAGTTTGCCGATCCCTTCCGGCTGCGTGCCCTGATCCGCCGCTATTCGGATCACATCGCCTTCCCGGTGCGCATGCGCAAAGAGGGCGAGGCGTCGCTCGAGTGGGAGGCCGTGAATCAGGCCAAGGCGCTGTGGACACGCCCGCGCGCGGAGATCACCGACGAGGAGTACCGCCAGTTCTATCAGCATCTGGCGCACGACTTCACCGAGCCTCTCGCCTGGAGCCACAACCGCGTCGAGGGCAAGCGCGAGTACACGAGCCTGCTCTACCTCCCGGGACGCGCCCCGTTCGACCTCTGGCAGCGGGATGCGGCGCATGGAGTGAAGCTCTACGTGCGGCGCGTCTTCATCATGGATGACGCGGAGCAGTTCCTGCCGCTCTACCTGCGCTTCGTGAAGGGCGTGGTCGACTCGAGCGATCTGCCGCTCAACGTCTCGCGCGAGCTCCTGCAGCAGGAGCCGGAAGTCGAGGCGATCCGCAGCGGCCTCACCAAGCGCGTCCTCGACACGTTGGCGCGGCTCGCCAAGGAGGAGCCCGAGAAGTACGCCACCTTCTGGAACGAGTTCGGAGCGGTGCTGAAGGAAGGCGTGCCGCAGGATGCGGCCAACCGGCCCGCGCTGCTGCAGCTGCTGCGGTTCGCGAGCACCCACGAGCCCGGCAACGAGCCGACCGTGAGCCTCGCGCAGTACGTGGAGCGGATGAAGCCGGGGCAGGACCGGATCTACTACCTCGTCGGCGACAGCCTCGCGGCGGCACGCGCCAGCCCTTACATCGAGCGGCTGACCCAACGGGGGCTGGAAGTGCTGCTGCTCTCCGAGCGCATCGACGAGTGGGTGATGGGCCAGCTCATGGGCGACGTCGACGGCTTCCCGGGCAAGCGCTTCAAGGACGCCGCGCGCGGCGACCTCGAGCTCGGGACGCTCGAGAGCGAGGCGGACCGCAAGCACCATGACGAGGAGCTCAAGGAGAGCAAGGGCCTGCTCAAGCGGGTCAAGGACGCCGTCGGCGACCGGGTGCTGGAGGTGCGGGTCAGCACGCGCCTCGCCGACTCTCCGGCGTGTCTGGTGCTGGGCGAGCACGACCTCGGGGCGGGCATGCGCCGGATCCTCGCGGCCGCCGGCCAGAGCGTTCCGGAATCGAAGCCGGCGCTCGAGCTCAATGTCGGTCATCCGCTGGTGAAGCACCTCGACGGCCTCGGCGACGGGGCGCGATTCAAGGAGCTGGCACTGATCCTCTATGACCAGGCACAGCTTGCCGAAGGTGGCCAGCTCGGCAATCCGGCCGAGTTCGTGCAGCGCCTCAATCGCCTGCTCGTGGAGCTCGCCGCCGCGCCCCCGGCGTCATGAAGCGTTTCCCGGGGCACGTCGTCTCGCGTTCGCGGGTCTCAGGGGCGCGCGCGGAGCGCGTCAGGCTCCCCGGTCCCGCCGGGGAGATCGAGGCGCTCGTGGAGCTGCCGGCCGACGACCCGGCGGCGGCCGCCGCCGCGCCGGCGCGGTTCGGTGTGGTCTGTCATCCCCACCCGCTCTACGGCGGCACGCTCGACAACAAGGTCGTCCATACGCTTGCGCGCGCGTTCGTGGAGCTGGGGGTTCCGGCCATCCGCTTCAACTTCCGCGGCGTTGGCGCCAGCGTGGGCCAGTACGACGAGGGCCTGGGTGAGACCGAGGATGTGTTGGCGGTGACCGCCTACGGCCGCGAGCGCTGGCCGGGCGCGTCGCCGTGGCTGGGAGGATTCTCGTTCGGAGGCGCCGTTGCGGTGCGTGCCGCCGCACGGGCATCGCCGGAAAGACTGGTGGCGGTCGCGCCGGGGATCGGCCGCGTCGCGATGGCGGGCGTTGCCTCGCCGGCATGTCCCTGGCTCATCGTGCAGGGCGATGCCGACGATGTGATCGAGCCGGCGGCGGTCCTCGCCTGGGCGGGCCGCCAATACCCCGCGCCCGCGGTGCGCGTCCTCGCCGGAGCCGGGCACTTCTTCCATGGGCGCCTGCACGAGCTGCGGCAGGTCGTGCTCGAATTCCTGAAGAATCAAAAATAAAGCCCGGGAGGCCAATGACCTCCCGGGCTTTTCGAATCCCGATTCGATTATCAGCCGTTGACCATCGCCTTCAGGCTCTTCAACGGCATCACGCGGACCTTCTTGCTGGCCGGCTTGGCCTTGAACATCATCTTCTCGCCGGTGAACGGGTTGATACCCTCGCGGGCCTTGGTCGCAGGCTTCTTGACCACCTTCATCTTCAGCAGGCCGGGCATGGTGAACAGGCCATTGCTCTTCAGGCTCTTCTTGATCACGCCGTGGAGCGAGTCGAAGACACCTCCGATCTGCTTGCGCGACAGCCCCGTGTCTTTTGAGATCTGAGTCAGGACTTCCGACTTGGTCGGAGCGCCACCCTTTTTCGCCATATTGCGCTACTCCTCGATTTACTGGTTGTGAGCGCGCTGTGCTGCAGTCGCGCCATGAATCGCCGCGGAAAATAGCACAAGCACGCACCGGTGGGGACAGTTTCTCCCTTTTTTTAAAGGGTTTTTCGTCTCACCACGCGAAAAAGAGCGGGCGCGGAAGAAAATACAGGATCACCTGAATGGCCAGACACGCCCAGAGCGGTGACAGATCGATACCGGCGATGCCGGGAATGATCCGGCGAAACGGCCCCAGGACGGGCTCGCAGAGGCTTGCCAGCACGGATTGCAGCGGCGAGTAGCCGCCCGGCGCAACCAGGCTGAGCAGCGCGTAGACGATGATCGCCCAGAAGTAGATCCACAGGATCGCGTACGCGACCGTCAGCACGGCCTGCTGGATCCAGATCAGCCCGTCGACGGGAAAAGCCTGGAACGCAAAGCCTACCGCGACCAGGATGAAGGCGATGATCAGCACCGCGACCACGGTCGCCGTATCGAGCTTGCGAATGGGCGGCAGGACGCGCCGCAACGGAATGATGAGCGGATTGGTGAGGCGGACGATTGCCTGGCAGATGGGGTTGCGGAAGTCCGCTCTCACCAACTGCAGCAGCAGGCGCATGAGCACGACGAACAGGGCCAGCGACAGCAGCTCGCCGATGATGATTGCCAGTAACGTCATGAGAACTGCTCGGCAAGCTCGCGGCCGCGGCGTGTCGCCGCCTCGATCGCGCGGGCGACGAGCTCGTCGAATCCCGCGGCCTGCAGCGTGCGCAGCGCGGCTTCAGTGGTTCCGCCTTTTGACGTCACTTCCGCGCGAAGGCGTGAGAGATCACCGTCGCTGCTCTGCGCGAGAAGTCCCGTGCCGTGCAACGTCGCAATCGCCAGGCGTCGTGCCGTCTCTGCCGGAAGTCCCAGGTTCACGCCGGCTCCCGTCATGGCTTCGGCGAGCAGGAAGAAATAGGCGGGGCCGCTGCCGGAGAGCGCTGTGACCACGTCGAGCGCATCCTCCGTTGCAACCCAGACGACTTCGCCCACGGATTGCATGACCTGTGCGGCCATCGCGCGGTGCGAGGCGTCGACCTGCGGCGGGGCGAATAGTCCAGTCGCTCCGGCACCTACGAGCGCGGGCCTGTTGGGCATCGCCCGGATCACCGGGACGCCTGCACCGCACCAGCTCTGCAGCGCCTGGATCCTGAGGCCGGCAGCAACCGAGAGAACGACCGTTCGGCGTTGCTGCAGCTCCGCGGCGAGCGGCGCAAGCACCTCGCCTACGTGCTGGGGCTTCACGGCGACCACGACGAGGTTGGCCTTACGGACCGCAGCGACATTATCGGCCGTCGCGGCGACGCCAAGCTCGCGCGATAGCGTTGCCCGCGCCACCTCCTGGCTCTCACCGACGGTGATCTGCTCCGGGCGCATGCCGTGGCGCAGCAGACCCCCGATGAGCGCGCGCCCCATGTTGCCGGCGCCCAGGACTGACAGCTCGAGATGGCTCATGATGGCCCGATTGTACCGGGTGGCGGGCCCTCGGGGCGTGGACCGAAGATCGCGGTGCCGATCCGCACTAGGGTTGCCCCTTCCCGGATCGCCGCCTCGAAGTCGCCGCTCATCCCCATCGACAGCGTATCGAGCCGCTGGCCGCCGGCGGCGAGGGAGTCCCGAAGGGCGCGAAGCTGCGCGAACCATCCGCGCTGACGCTCCGGATCGGTCTCCTCGGGCGGAATGCACATCAGGCCGCGCAGCGCGAGGCGCGGCAGCGCCGCCACGGCGGCCGCGAGGTCAGGCACTTCCGCGGGCCGCACGCCCCCCTTGGTGGCCTCGCCCGCCAGGCTCACCTGGATGCAGACATTGAGCGCGGGCGCGTGATAGGGGCGCTGGGCGGACAGCCGCTCGGCGATCTTCAGCCGGTCGAGGCCGTGTACCCAGGCGAAGCGCTCGGCGATGGGGCGCGTCTTGTTGGCCTGCAGGCGTCCGATGAAGTGCCAGGTGAGGGGCAGGTCGCCCAGCCCCGCCATCTTGCCCACCGCCTCGCCGAGGTAGCTCTCCCCGACGTCGGTCAGCCCCGCGGCGGCGGCCGCCCGGATCTGCTCCGCCGGCTGGCCCTTGGAGACGGCGAGGAGTGTGACCGAATCGACATTCCGGCCGGCGCTCGCGGCCGCCGCCGCCATCCGGACCCGCACCGTCCGCAGGCGCTCCGCTAAATTCTGCGAGGACCTTAACATATGGACGCCCAAACCCCTCCGTTATACTGCCTGGAGCGCTCCTCCGAGATCCGCCATCGCAAGCGGCAGCACCCAGGAAACTCCCCATGGCCGTCGACATCGCGCAATTGCTGGCGTTCGCCGTCAAGAACAAGGCATCCGACCTGCATCTGTCCTCCGGCGTGCCGCCGATGATCCGCGTCGACGGCGACATGAAGCGGATCAACATGCCGGCGCTGACGCACAAGGAAGTGCACAGCATGGTGTACGACATCATGAACGACAAGCAGCGCAAGACCTTCGAGGAGTTCTTCGAGACCGATTTCTCCTTCGAGATTCCGAAGCTGGCGCGCTTTCGCGTCAATGCCTTCAACCAGAACCGCGGCGCGGGCGCCGTGTTCCGCAACATCCCCTCGGACATCATCTCCCTCGACGACCTGCAGGCGCCGAAGATCTTCCGCGACCTGTGCATGCTGCCGCGGGGCCTGGTGCTCGTCACCGGACCCACGGGCTCCGGCAAGTCGACCACGCTCGCGGGCATGGTCAATCACTGCAACGACAACCGCCCGGATCACATCATCACCATCGAGGATCCGATCGAGTTCGTGCACGAATCCAAGCGCTGCCTGGTGAACCAGCGTGAGGTGCATCGCGACACCCTCGGCTTCAGCGAGGCGCTGCGCTCGGCGCTGCGCGAGGACCCGGACATCGTCCTGGTCGGCGAGATGCGCGACCTCGAGACCATCCGCCTCGCGCTGACTGCGGCCGAGACCGGGCACCTGGTCTTCGGCACCCTGCACACGAGCTCCGCCGCCAAGACCATCGATCGCGTGGTCGACGTGTTCCCGGCCGCGGAGAAGGACATGGTGCGCTCCATGTTGTCCGAGTCGCTGCGGGCGGTGATCTCACAGACGCTGCTCAAGCGCAATGGCGGCGGCCGGGTCGCCGCCCACGAGATCATGATGGGCACGCCGGCGATCCGCAATCTGATCCGCGAGGGCAAGATCGCCCAGATGTATTCCGCGATCCAGACCGGCCAGGCCGCGGGCATGCAGACGCTCGACCAGTGCCTGACGGAGCTCGTGACGAAGGGCGTCGTCACCAAGGAGGAGGCGAGGTACAAGGCTCAGAACAAAGACGCGCTGTAGCCGCGCGGAGGTCTCACCGTGGAACGCGATCAAGCCATTAAACTGATGCAGGACCTCCTGCGTCGGATGGTGGAGAAGAAGGCCTCCGACCTCTTCGTCACCACCGGCTTCCCGCCGGCCATCAAGATCGACGGCGAGATCCGCCCGCAGAGCGAGCGCGCGCTGACCACGGAGCAGGCCGCGACGCTGGTGCGCGCGATCATGAACGATCGGCAGTCGCGGGAGTTCGATGCCACCAAGGAATGCAACTTCGCGATCGCGCCGCCGGGCATCGGCCGCTTCCGCGTCAGCGCCTTCGTGCAGCAGGGCGCCACCGGCTGCGTGATCCGCCTGATCAATGCCAAGATCCCGAGCTTCGAGGAGCTCGACCTGCCGCCGATCCTGAAGGAAGTGGTGCTGAGCAAGCGCGGCCTGGTCATCGTGGTCGGCGGTACCGGCTCCGGCAAGTCGACCACGCTCGCGGCGATGGTCGGCCATCGCAACGAGAAGACGCGCGGCCACATCGTCACCATCGAGGATCCGCTGGAGTACGTGCACCAGCACAAGGGATGCGTCATCACCCACCGGGAGATCGGCGTCGACACGGAATCGTGGGGGGCGGCCCTCAAGAACACCCTGCGTCAGGCGCCGGACGTCATCCTGATCGGCGAGATCCGGGACCGCGAGACGATGGAGTACGGCATCCAGTTCTCGGAGACCGGCCACCTCGTGCTCGCCACGCTGCACGCCAACAACGCCAACCAGGCGCTGGACCGCATCGTCAACTTCTTCCCCGACGAGCGCCGCGCGCAGCTCCTGATGGATCTGTCGCTGAACATCCGCGCCTTCGTCTCCCAGCGGCTGGTGCCGCGTGAGGGCGGCGCCGGGCGCATCGCGGCAATGGAGATCATGCTGAACTCGCCCCTCATCCAGGACCTCATCTTCAAGGGCGAGGTGGCCAAGATCAAGGACGTCATGTCGCGCTCCACGCGCCTCGGCATGAAGACCTTCGACCAGTCGCTGTTCGAGCTCTACGAGGGAGGATTCATCTCCTACGAGGATGCGATGCGCAACGCGGACTCGAAGAACGAGCTGCGGCTGCGGATCAAGCTCGAGAGCAAGCGCGAGAACAAGAATCTGGATGACGTCGGGGCGCTGAAGATCGTCGAAGAAGAAGACGGCCGGTCCCTATGACAGTCACCAAAGACTCGGCGGACCCGAAGCTGAGCGCCACCGGTCCGCAGAGCTCGCTCGCAGCGACCGGGACCTTCCCTGCGATCGGCCCCGGGACGACCGGCGTCCATCCGCAGCTCAACACCAAGCCGCTCTTCAAGCTGATGGTGGACAGGAAGGCCTCGGACCTCTTCTTCACCTGCAACGCGCCCATCAAGATCAAGATCGAGGGGCAGATCTTTCCGGTGAACAAGCAGGTGCTCTCGCCGGAGACGGTGCGGCAGACGGCCCTGGCGATGATGACCCCGGATCAACGGGAGCGCTTCGCGGCCGACCTGGAGATCGATTTCGCCCTCTCCGAGCCGGGGCTCGGGCGGTTCCGCGTCAACGTCTTCCTGCAGCGCGGTTATCCCGCCATGGTGCTGCGCTACATCACGGCGGACATGCCGCGCCTCGATGCGCTGGGGCTGCCCCCGATCATCTCCGACCTGGCGCTGCTCAAGCGCGGGCTCATCCTGGTGGTGGGCGCCACGGGCTCGGGCAAGTCGACGACGCTGGCGGCGATGATCAATCTGCGCAACGAGACGGCCTCGGACCACATCATCACGATCGAGGATCCGATCGAGTTCCTGCATGCGAACAAGCGCTCGATCGTGAACCAGCGGGAGGTGGGGCTCGATACGCGGTCTTACGCGCGGGCACTGCGGGGCGCGATGCGGGCGGCGCCGGATGTGATCCTCATCGGCGAGGTGCGCGATCGCGAGAGCATGGAGGCGGCGATCAGCCTGGCGGGGACGGGGCACCTGGTCATGGCGACGCTCCATGCCAACAACTGCGCGGAGACGCTGGACCGCATCATCAACATGTTTCCGCGGGAGCAGCACACGCAGATCTTCCTCGATCTGTCACAGTATCTGCGGGCGATATTGGCGCAGCGGCTGGTGATGGGGAAGGACAACCGGCGGACGGCGGCGACGGAGGTGATGCTCAATACGCCGCATATCTCGGAGCTGGTGAAGAAGGGGGATGTGATCGGGATCAAGGAGGCGATTGCGGCCAGCGGGGAGAGGGGGGTGCAGAGCTTCGATGTGGCGCTGTATCAGCTGTACAAGGATCAGCGGGTGGAGATGGCGGAGGCGCTGGCCAACGCGGATTCCCGGGCTAACTTGGAAGCCAAGATCAACTTTGGGTAGGGATTG
>JASHVV010000268.1 GCA_030044385.1 Gammaproteobacteria bacterium | reverse complement strand
CGCCCCGGCATGCTTGCGACCGTCACCATCGAGCTGCGCCCGCCCATGGATGCGCTCGCCATCCCGGCCGACGGCGTCGTGCGTGAGGGCGATGGGACACTGACCGCCTGGGTGACGAGCGATGGGCGCCACTTCACGCAACGCATCATCGAGACGGGACTGCGCGAGGACGGGGAAGTGCAGATCCTGGAGGGGCTGCGGCCCGATGAGCGGGTGGTCACCCGGGGGGCGATCTACCTCGACAACATGATCAACGCGGCGCCGAGCGACTGAGCCTGAGAAGGGCCCCTGCCGCATGCTGAAGAGCCTCATCTCCTTCTGCCTCAGCCGGCGCGCGATCGTCGTGTTCGGCCTGCTCCTGTTCGCGGCGGCCGGCGTCTTCGCCTTCCGCGCCCTCGACATCGAGGCGTACCCGAACCCCTCGCCCGTGGTCCTCGAGATCACGGCACAGTCGCCGGGGCTCTCGGCGCGGGAGATGGAGCGGTATTACACCATCCCCATCGAGAACGGCCTCTACACGGTTCCCGGCATCGACGTCATCCGCTCGACCTCCTTCTACGGCCTGTCCTTCGTGCGGGTGGTCTTCAACTACGGGGTGGACTACGACTTCGCGTACGCGCAGACGGTGATCGCGCTGCAGCAGAACGTGAATCTGCCGGGCGGCGTGACCGCCAACGTGCAGCAGAACAGCGGCACGGGCGAGATCCTGCGCTACCAGGTGGTGGGTCCGCCGCATTTCGGAGTCACCAACCTGCGCACCGTGCAGGACTGGATCGTGCGGCGGCGCCTGCTGCAGGTGCACGGCATCGTCGCGGTCAACAGCTGGGGAGGACCCACCAAGGAGTTCGAGGTCGACGTCGACCCGGGAAAGCTGCGTGAGTACGGTCTCACGGTCCCGCAGGTCATCACCGCGCTCGGCAACTCCAACGTGAACGTGGGCGCGCGGGAAATCACGATCGGACAGCAGTCGGTCAACATCCGCGGCATCGGCCTGATCGACGATGGGGGCAATGAGGACGTCGCCCAGGGCTACAAGGTCGGGGACATCGAGAACGTGGTCCTCAGCCAGCAAAACGGCGTTCCAGTGCTCATCAGGGACGTCGCGACCGTGAAGGTGGGGTACCGCCCGCGGCTGGGCATCGCCGGCCGGGATCGGGACGATGACATCGTGTTCGGCATCGTCGTGATGGGCCGGACGTACCAGACCGGCCGCGTGCTGCCGCAGGTCGAGGCGGTCGTCCGCAAGATGAATCACGACGGCAGCCTGCCTCCGGGAGTGAAGGTCGTGCCGTTCTACGACCGCAGCGAGCTCGTCGGGCTCACCACGCACACGGTGATGCACAACCTCGTGTTCGGCTGCCTGCTCGTGTTCCTCATTCAGTGGATATTCCTCGGCGACCTGCGCAGCGCGGTCATCGTCGGTCTCACCATTCCGTTTGCGCTCGCCCTGGCGGTCATCATCCTGGTCGCGCGGGGGGAGAGCGCGAATCTGCTGTCCCTGGGCGCGGTGGACTTCGGGATCATCGTCGACTCGGCGGTGATCGTGATGGAGAACATCTTCCGCAACCTGCAGCGGCCGGCGGCGCAGCGGCAGACCCTGCTCGACCGGCTGGCCGCCGGCGGCTGGGGCACCGACCCCACGCGGGCCGCCGATCACGCCACGCCGGTGCGCGGCTGGACGGATCGGCTGCGGCTCATCCTGGTGAGCGTCATGCAGGTGGACCGCGCGGTGCTCTTTTCCGTCCTCATCATCGTGGCGGCGTTCGTGCCGCTCTTCACGATGCAGGGCGTGGAGGGAGCGATCTTCGGTCCCATGGCGCGCACCTATGCCTATGCGCTCGCCGGCGCACTGATCGCGACGTTCACCGTCACGCCCGTACTCGCCTCGATATTCCCGCCCGCCAGAGTAGAGGAGACCGAGACGCTCGTCGTCCGGGGGCTGCATCGGGCCTATGATGCCGCGCTGCGTTTCGCGCTGGCGCACCGCGCAGTCGTGATCGGCGCCGGTCTCGCGTTCCTCGCCGTGGCCGCATTTTGCTGGACGCGGCTCGGCAGCGAGTTCCTGCCGCACCTCGATGAGGGAAACCTCTGGATCCGGGCGGAGCTGCCGATGACCATGTCGCTCGAGGACGGCACGGCGGCAACCCGCACCATGCGTCTCATTCTGCTGCAGTTCCCGGAGGTGGTCACCGTCGTCTCCCAACATGGCCGCCCGGATGACGGCAGCGATGCCTCGCCGTTTTCCAACGTGGAGCTCGACGTGCCGCTCGAGCCTCCGAGCGAATGGCCGCGGGGAGTGACCAAGGACGAGCTGATCGATCAGGTCCAGGCGAAGTTCCAGGCGGCCCTTCCCGGCGTGTCGTTCAACTTCTCGCAGTACATCCAGGACAACATCGAGGAGGCCATGTCGGGGGTGAAGGGCGAGAACTCGGTGAAGATCATCGGCCCGAGCCTCGAGACCCTCACCGCCCTCGCCCGGCAAGTGCGGGACCAGATGGCGAAGGTGCGCGGCATCGCGGATCTCGGCATCTTCCCCGTGCTCGGCCAGCCCGATCTCGACATCACCATCGACCGCGCGCAGGCCGCGCGCTACGGTCTCAACACGGGCGATGTCAACACGGTCATCCAGGCCGCGCTCGGCGGCGCCGTGGCGACCGAGGTGCTGGAGGGCGACCGGCAATTCGATCTCGTGGTGCGCTATCCGCGCAGCGACCGCGACAGCATCGCGAAGATCCGCAATCTGGAGGTGGCCTACCCGGCGGGCAACGGCACGGTGGGGTACGTGCCGCTGCAGGATCTGGCGAGCATCGAGCTCACGACCGGC
>JASHVV010000029.1 GCA_030044385.1 Gammaproteobacteria bacterium | reverse complement strand
TGCGTGTTGCTTTCGCCGGTACGCCGGAATTCGCCATACCTACGCTGCTGGCATTGCTGCGCTCGCCGCATCAGCTGGTGGGGGTGTTGACGCAGCCGGACCGGCCTCAGGGGCGCGGGCGGCACATGAGTCCCTCGCCCGTGAAGGCGGCCGTGGCCGCCGCCGACGCATCGGTGCCGATCGCGCAGCCGGCGACGCTTAGATCCCCTGACGACCAGTCGCAACTTGCTGCGTGGCGTCCGGACGTGCTGGTCGTGGTGGCGTATGGGCTGATTCTGCCGAAGGCCGTTCTGCAGATTCCGCGGCTGGGATGCGTGAACGTGCACGCCTCCCTGCTGCCGCGCTGGCGCGGCGCGGCGCCGGTCGAGCGCGCCCTGCTCGCCGGCGACGAGACGACCGGCATCACGATCATGCAGATGGACGAGGGGCTCGACACCGGACCCGCGCTGCTGCAACGGTCGGTGGCTATCGATTCCCAGGATACGGGTACGAGCCTGCGCAAGAAGCTCGCGGAGCTCGGCGCCACGCTGCTCCTCGAGGCGCTGCAGGGACTTGCCGACGGCACGCTGCGCCCCCGCCCCCAGCCGGCCGAGGGCGTCACTTACGCGCCCAAGCTGGAGAAGCGTGAGGCGCACATCGACTGGCGGCGGCCCGCGGTCGAGATCGAGCGGCAGGTCCGGGCCCTTCAGTCCTGGCGAGTAACCGAGACCGTCCGCGTGGACCCGGTGACCGGCGTCGCCGACCGCCTCCTCATCCATACGGCCAGAGTGGCTTCCTGTGAGCATGCCCCTCTCGGGGGGCGGCCCGGCCAGATCGTCGGGACAGACGGCAGTCATGAGGGGGGGTACATCCGGGTGCAGTGCGGCGAGGGCTGCCTGGACCTGCTGGAGCTGCAGCGTCCTGGGGGGCATCGCATGCAGGCGTCGCTATTCACCCGCGGACCCCGAGCGCTCGAGCGGTCCATGGTACTGGGTGGCGTGATTGAGTAGCGGGCCGGAGAAGGCCGGCGCGCAAGCTCTCGCGGAGGCTGCCCGCGCCGTCGCTGCTATCGTCCGGGGACGGTCCGCCGACGATGCATTGGCCGCGTCAGAGGCGAGCTCTTCGCGGCCTGCAGTCCGGGCCATCGCGCTGGGCAGCGTGCGCTGGTATTTGCGCCTGCGGCCGGCCGTGGATGCATTGCTCAACCGGCCGGGAACGCTCGCCGGCGACGTCCACGCACTGCTCGTGACGGCGGCCCACCAGATCGAGTATTCGCGCGATGCGCCGGCGCTGGTGGTCAGTCTGGCGGTGGATGCCACCCGGGCGCTGGGGCAGCCGCGGGCGTCCGGCCTCGTCAACGCGGTCCTGCGCCGGTTCGTGCGGGAGAGGCAGGCGCTCTTTGCGCGCGCGGACGGCAACCCGGCAGTGGCTGCGGCGCATCCAGGCTGGCTGTACGAGGCGCTGGCCCACGACTGGCCGGCGCATTACGGGCAGGTCGTGCAGGCCAACAATGCCCACCCGCCCATGGTGCTGCGTTTGCGGACCCGCCGCCGCGCCCCCGCTGAGTACCTCGGCGACCTGGCGGCGGCCGGTCTGGGCGGTCGCCTGCTGGAGTGGACGGCCGGCCACGCCGGCTCGGCCGCGGTGGTGCTGGATCGGCCCGTCTCCGTCGCGGCCCTGCCGGGCTTCAGGGAGGGCTGGGTGTCCGTGCAGGACGCCGGCGCGCAGCTCGCTCCGAGACTGCTCGAGGCGCTGCCCGGGATGCGGGTGCTCGATGCCTGCGCGGCCCCCGGCAGCAAGGCGAGCCACCTGCTGGAGGCCGCTGCCGGCCCGCTCGATCTGACCGCCGTGGACGTCGATGCCGGCCGGCTCGGCCGGATCGAGGAGAACCTGCAGCGCCTGGGCCTCGCGGCGCGGGTCGTGGCGGCAGACGTGCGCGACCCCGGATCATTCTGGGACGGCGCGCCCTATGACCGGATCCTGGTGGATGCGCCGTGCTCCGGCACCGGAGTGATCCGCCGCCATCCGGACATCAAGCTTCTGCGCCGCGCCGGGGACGTTGCGGGCTTCGCCCGGGTGCAGCTCGAGATCCTTACGGCGGCTTTCGGCATGCTGGCGCCCGGCGGGCGGCTGGTGTACTCGACCTGCTCGGTGCTCCCCGCGGAGAACGAGGCCGTCGTCGGCCGCTTTCTGGCCGAGGAGCGGCGGGCGGTGGCAGCACCGATGCCCGTCGGCGAGGCGCTGGCCCCCGGCGGGCTCGGGCGGGCCGTCGGCACCCAGCTCCTCACCGGAGGGGCAGCGGGAACCGATGGGTTCTATTATGCTTGTCTCGAAAAGACAACGAGCGGAACCTGAGCACCGCGTCGAGGTCCGACAGACTTAAGCATCTCACCGTTGCGTTTATGCCACGACGGTTGTCGTCACCGCTGCCCTCATGCACGCGCGGCCGCGCGCGCGGCTGGCCGAGCCTCATCGTTCTCGCCGGAGCTCTCCTGCTCGCCTTTTCGGCGGGCCTGGCTTTTGCGGATGCCCTCGATGGGGTGCTGAGGGTCGGCTCCGCTTACGTCAATCTCGACAACGGCGTCATCCAGCTCTATGCGCGGGTCCAGTACCCGCTGAATCCGGCGATCAGGGAGGCACTGCAGGACGGGGTCACGCTGACGTTCGACGTCGAGGTGAAGGTCGATCGCGAGAGGCATCTCTGGTTCAACGCGAACGTGGTCGACCTCACGCTGCGGCGGGAGCTTGCCTATCACGTGGTCACCGACCGCTTCGTGGTTCGCGACGTGCGTAGCGGCGAGCAGAAGAGTTTCAACACGCTCAAGGAGGCGTTGGGCTACCTCGGCCAGGTCGACGGCTGGCCCATTCTCGTCGAGCCGCAGCTCGATGGAGGCCGCTATATCATCAGCGTGCGTGCGGGCGTGCGCCGCGGCAAGCTGCCCGCGTCCCTGCGCGCACTGCTCTTCTGGACGGATGACTGGCAACGCGTGAGCAAGTGGTACTCGTGGGCCCTGCCGGTGTAAGCGACGATCGCGACGCGGCGCAGCGGCTGCGTGCCCGCCGCCGCGGCGCGTGGTCCCTGGCGCTGTGGGGCGTGCTCGGCTTGGGCGCGCTGCTGCTCCTGCTCGCCAAGAGCGTGCAGAATTCCTCGGAGTTCGGCCGGCTGCAGCCGTGGATCCTGCTGCTCAACATCGCCGGCGTGCTCACGCTCGCGGTGCTGCTGGTGCGCAAGCTCTGGCAGCTGGTGCGCGACTACCGCAATCACGTGCCGGGCTCCCGCCTCACGGCCCGCACCGTCATCATCTTCGGCGCGCTGGTGGTGGCGCCGCTGCTCATCGTCTACCTGTCGTCGATGGAATTCCTCAACCGCGGCATCGACAGTTGGTTTCGGGTGGAGGTTCGGCAGGGCCTGAAGGATGCGCTGGTGCTCTCGCGCTCCGCGCTCGATCTGCGCGTGGAGGAATGCTCGCGGCGCACGGAGTTGCTCGCGGGCTCGCTCGTCGCGCGCTCGGACATGGAGATCCAGACCCGCCTCGATGAGGAGCGGCGAGCCGCCTCCGCCTCGGAGATCGTGCTCTTCGGGCACGACGAGCGCATCCTCGCCGCGAGTCTCGAGAATCCCCTCGCCAGCGTCCCGCTTACGCCGCCCGGGGATCTCGTGCGCCGCGTGACCGAGCACCGGCCGTATGTCGCCCTCGAGCCGCAGTCGGACGGCCAGTACGTGATCCGGATCGGCATGCCCCTCGACGAATCTCCGGGAAGCGCCGACGAGCGTTATCTGATGGCGCTCTATCCGGTGCCGGCGCAGCTCGCGGACCTCTCCAACGCGGTGCAGCGCGCGTACTCGCAGTACGGCAATCTCGCCACCCTGCGTGAGCCGCTGAAATACAGCTTCAGTCTGACCCTGACGCTGGTGCTGCTGCTCGCCATGCTGGCGGCGTTCTACGGCGCAATCTTCTCCGCGCAGCGGCTCGTTCGTCCGGTCCAGGACCTCATTGCGGGTACCCGCGCCGTCGGCAAGGGCGACTTCGATACGCGCCTGCCGCTGCCCTCGCGCGATGAGATGGGATTCCTGGTCCATTCCTTCAACGATATGACCAAGCGCCTGCGGCGCGCGCACGAGGAGGCCACCCGCAGCCAGCAGGCGGTCGAGCGCGAGCGCGAGCGTCTGGCGATCATTCTCGCCCGCCTCTCCACGGGCGTGCTCGCCGTGGACCGTGCCTTGACCGTGCGCATGGCCAATGCCGCGGCCGGCGCCATTCTGGGCACCGACCTCTCGGCCGCGACCGGCCGGTCCCTGCCGGAGCTGTCGGCGAGCAACGAGCGCCTGGGGCAGTTCGTCGCCGCGCTCGCGGTACGCTTCGCCCGCGGCCGCGACGAGTGGCGCGAGCAGCTCGATCTCGAGGGCGGCCCCACCCATGGGACGCTCGCGCGGCGCAATCTCATGTGCGCCTGCACGCCGCTGCCCGGGGAGGGCGGGGACATGGGCTACGTCATCGTCTTCGATGACATCACGACGCTGCTGCAGGCGCAGCGCGACGCCGCCTGGGGCGAGGTGGCGCGCCGCCTCGCCCACGAGATCAAGAATCCGCTCACCCCAATCCAGTTGTCCGCCGAGCGGCTGCGCCGGCGGCTGCTCGCCAGCATGGCGCCGCGCGATGCGGAGATCCTCGAGCGCGCCACCCACACCATCGTGCAGCAGGTCGAGAGCATGCAGCAGATGGTGAATGCCTTCAGCGAGTATGCGCGGGCGCCGGAGATGCGGATCAGCCGCTTCAGCCTCAATCAGCTGGTCACCGAGGTCGCCGATCTCTACCGCTCGCAGGACCCGCGCGCGGCCATCCACCTCGGGCTGGACGAGCGGCTCGAAGGCATCGAGGCCGACCGCGGCCGGGTACGCCAGATCCTCAACAATCTCATCACCAACGCGCTCGAGGCGCTCGAGGCGGCCCCGAGCCCGCGGCTCGACATCGCCACGCGACTCGAGGACGCCGAGGACGGCCAATACGCGGCGGTGACGGTGTGTGACAATGGCCCCGGGTTCCAGCGCGAGCTCCTGGCTCGCGTCTTCGACCCGTACGTCACCAGCAAGCCCAAGGGCACCGGGCTCGGCCTCGCGATCGTGAAGAAGATCGTCGAGGAGCATGGCGGGCGGATCGATGCCGACAACCGCCCCGAGGGCGGCGCCCGTGTCAGGGTGCTGCTGCCGGTCGCGGACAGCACGCGCACGGCGACCGGCGCGCGTGACCGAAGAGAGCAATTGCGGAGAGAGAGGGCATGAGCGCTCCACACATCCTGGTGGTCGATGACGAGGCGGACATCCGCGGCCTGCTGAAGGAGATCCTTTCCGAGGAAGGCTACGAGGTTGATGTCGCGGCCAACGCCGCCCAGGCCCGCGCCTCGCGCGCTCGGCAGACTCCCGACCTGGTGCTTCTCGACATCTGGATGCCTGATATCGACGGCATCACCTTGCTGCGCGAGTGGTCCGCATCAGGCGGGGACGGTTGTCCCGTCGTCATGATGTCCGGTCATGGGACGGTGGAGACGGCCGTCGAGGCGACCCGCCTCGGCGCGTTCGATTTCGTGGAGAAGCCGCTCTCGCTGGCGAAGCTGCTGCGTACCGTGGAGCGGGCCCTCGATGCGGGCAGACGCCGGCGTCAGACGGGCAAGCTTCTGGTGCCGGCGCTGATGGTGCCGGCGGGCAAGAGCAAGTTGATGCAGCAGCTGCGGACGGACCTGCAGCAGATCGCCGCGCACTCCTCCTCCGTGCTGCTCATCGGCGAGCCGGGCTCCGGCCGCGAGGCGTTCGCGCGTTATCTGCACGAGCGCGGGCCGCGCGCCGGGGCGCCTTTCGTCACGCTGGTGGCCAGCACTCTGCGCGAGGCGGATGCGGAGAGCCGGCTCTTCGGCCGGGTGGAGGGGACGAGCCGGCATCCGGGGCTCATGGAGAGCGTTGCCGACGGGACACTCTTCATCCAGGAGATCGAGGATCTGCCCGCGGGCGCGCAGCGCATCCTGGTCGGCGTGCTCGAGTCGCGGCGCTTCACCGCGGTCGGCGACTCGGACCCGGTCGAGCTGCGCGCGCGCATCGTCTCCTCCGCGCAGCCGGGCGTGGAGGGCCGCGCGGGCGCCGACGGGCTGCGGCGCGACTTTCTCGCCCATCTCAACACGCTGATCGTCAGGGTCCCGCCGCTGCGCGACTATGCCGAGGACGTGCCGGAGCTGCTGCGCCAACAGGTGGACCGGATCGTGGACACCGAGGGGCTGCCGTTCCGGCGTTTCAGTGTCGCGGCGCAGAACCGGCTGCGCAATTATCCGTGGCCCGACAACGTGCGGGAACTGAAGAACCTGGTCCACCGCCTCCTGATCCAGGGGGGCGGCGAAGAGATCAGCCTCGAGGAGATCGAGCGGGAGCTCGCCGTGCAGGCGCCTCCCGGCGAGCCGCTGGTCAAGCAGGATCTGCTCGCCTTGCCGCTGCGTGAGGCGCGCGAGCAGTTCGAGCGCGCCTACCTGCAGCAGCAGTTGCTGCTCTGCAACGGCAAGGTGGGGCAGCTCGCCAAGCGCGTCGGCATGGAGCGCACCCACCTCTACCGCAAGCTGCGGTCGCTCGGCCTCGATTTTCGCGCCATCGGCGAGGACTGATCCCGCCGGGCGCGGCACTTGCGGCGCAGGGGAAGGCCGGGGCGCCCGGCGGGTGCTCCAGGGAGGCAATTGTTGTATCCTGTGGGAGACAACGTTGTCGGGAGATTGACAACTGACAGCCGCTGGAGAAGGCAAGGGGAAGGGGACGCCCGCTCGCGCGCGGAATGGATCCGCGCCGCCGGCGGCGGGAGCCGCCGTGGCCGCGCGCAAGGGATTGCGCCTGCTCATCGTGGAGGACGTTACCGCCGAGGCGGAGCTCGCGGTCCGGCACCTCGCCACGGGCGGGATCTCCTGCGTGCCGCGCACGGTGGCCGATGAAGGTCAGTTCCGCACGGCGCTGAAGCAATTTCGGCCGCACGTCATCCTGTCGGATTTCACGCTGCCTGCCTTCGACGGGCTCGCCGCCCTCGACATCGCCCGCGAGGAAGCGCCGGATGTCCCCTTCATCTTCCTCTCCGGCACGATCGGCGAGGAGCGCGCCATAGAGGCGCTGCGGCGCGGCGCGGTCGATTATGTCCTCAAGACCAACCCCGCGCGGCTGGTGCCCGCGGTCCGCCGCGCGCTGCGTGAGGTGGAGGAGCGCGCCCGGCGCCGCGCCGCGGAGCGGGAGATCGCGCGCCTGACACGCCGGCTGAAGATGCAGAGCGGTATCAACAGCGCCGTGATCCGGATCCGGGACCAGGAGGAGCTGCTGCGCGAGGCCTGCCGGCTCGCGTACGAGGTCGGAGGCTACGACCGCGCCGTGATCTTCGAGGTCGCCGCCGACGGCCGCAGCGCGAAGCCCTCATACTGGGTGGGCGCGGGTGCGCCGCCCGTGGGCACGCCGCAGGTGGTGTCGATCGGCGACGGCGCGGAGCCCGATACCAGCCTCACGGGCCAGGCGCTGCGCACCGGTGAGATCAAGGTCGCCGCCGACCTCACGCGGACGGAGCCGCCGGTCGCCAACCGGGAAGAGCTGCTGCGGGCGGGGCTGAGATCGCTGGTCGCTCTGCCGCTGGTCGTCGGCGGCGTGCGGTTCGGCGCCCTGGCGCTCGGCTCGCGCGAGCCGCAGGTGCTCGGCGACGAGGAGCTGCGGCTGCTGCAGGACGTCGCGGCCAACATGTCGTTTGCGCTCCGTTACCTCCAGAAGGAGGACGCGGCGCAGTACCTGGCCTCGTTCGATCCGCTGACCGGACTCGCCAAGCGCGCCCTCTTCTGCCAGCGGCTGGATCAGCGCCTGGCTCTGCGGGCGACGCTCGAGAGCGCTCCCACGGTGGCCGCATTCGACGTCATGCACCTCAGCAAGGTCAACGACAGCTTCGGGCGGCATGCCGGCGATCTGCTGCTGCAAGCGGTCGCGAAGCGCCTCAAATACCACATCGAGGACGACGAGCGCATCGGTTATCTGGGCGGCGGCACGTTCGTGCTGGTGTTGCCGCAGGAGGAGACCTCGGCGGAGAGCGTGACCACGCTCCTCGAGAACACCGTGTTCCACGAGCCGTTCCGCATCGAGGGGCGGGTGCTGCGCACCTCGTTCCGCTCCGGCATTGCGCGCTCGCCGGCGGACGGCAACGACGGCAACACGCTGGCGCAGCGGGCGGAGGCGGCGCTCAAGCAGGCGAAGGAGGCCGGCGAGCAGTACCTGCATTACCAGATCGAGATGCACAGCGACATCGCCGAGCGGCTGGCGCTGGAGCATCGCCTGCGCGCGGCGCTCGACGAGCGGCAGCTGGTGCTGCATTACCAGCCGCAGGTGAGCATCGCCACCGGCCTGATCGACGGCGTGGAGGCGCTGCTGCGGTGGCAGGACCCGGAGCGCGGACTGGTGTTCCCCGGCCAGTTCCTGGCGGTGCTCGAGTCATCGGGCATGATCGTGCCGGTTGGGGAGTGGGTGCTGCGCCAGGCGGCCGAGGACTGCCTGCGCTGGCGCCGCGCGGGGCTGCGGCCGCTGCGGGTGGCCGTGAACGTCTCGGCGCAGCAGATCCGGCGCCGGACCTTCGTCGAGCAGGTGCTCGCGGCGGCGCAGCCATGCTTCGGCGTGGGATCCGGCATCGACCTCGAGATCACGGAGACGGGCCTGCTGCACGACGTCGAGGGCGCGAGCCGCAAGCTTCGCGAGCTGCGCACGGCCGGCCTGCGCATTGCGCTCGATGACTTCGGCACCGGCTATTCCTCACTCGGGCTGTTGTCGAAGCTGCCGGTCGACCTGGTGAAGGTCGACCGCTCCTTCATCACGGGACTGCCCGAGGACAAGGCGAGCGTCACGCTGGTGTCGAGCGTGATCGGGCTGGCGTCGGCCTTCGGGCTGAAAGTGGTGGCCGAGGGGGTGGAGACGCAGGGGCAGCTCGCGATGCTGAGGGAGATGGGCTGCGACCAGTCGCAGGGCTACCTGCACTCGCGGGCGGTGCCGCGGGAGGAGTTGGAGAAGCTGCTGCGGGAGCAGGGCTAGGGGCAGCCCGGGTGCGCAGCCGGCCTTCGTAGTGGCGCTTGCCGAGCGGCACACCCTGTGCGCGTAGAATGATGCGGTCATCGGTCTGCCTCTGTTTGAACCGCCCCCGTGAGTGTTCGGCGAACTGTACGCTGTTGCGGTCAATACACCACATGTCCCAATCACGTTGAAGGACCGGAAAGATGTCGCCGTCGCTCTATGCAGAGTTTCTGCTCAGTCACACAGGTCCTTTTGCAATTCTGGCGGCGGTGGGAGGTATTCTCTTCTTCAGGCACAGAACGGCAGCAAGCGCGCTCTTCGCGCTGGGCTTTCTAGCCTGCGTTGCCGGCCAGATCAGCGGGCAGCTCATGGCCGCCGATGTATCGAAAACGTATGATGCCCATGGAGATATGATCGCGGCAGTTGCGTCATTCCCCAGATGGGCCTGGACACTGAGTCGATACGCCGACACTGTCGGGATTTGGATCGGCGCCGTGGGCGCAACGATGCATGTCCTTCGCGGACGGAGCGCGACAGGCGCCGCCTGAAGTTCGGTCCAGCGGGTCGTGAGAAGTCCTGTGATCGAACTCGCTTGGGGTGTTGTGTGGACCGACACGTTGCCGATGGAGCTGTTCGGTTGCGCCGCATTCCGCCACGGCAGCTGCTGCGGGTTTTATTCGGGCGAGCTACTTTCATCATCAGCACTGCATCGCATTACGCTTCGGTCCGCCACGAAATATCGGTGGCGGACCTATGGGTGCAAGCCTCACCCCGCGTGCACACAGAATGAAAGTCCAGTCCGACAAAAATCTAGATCGCGTCAGTCTGGACGGACTGGAGCCGTGAAATGTGCTTCTGAAGCGATTGTTTGAAGGCGGGTATCGACAGGCAGAAGCCGACCACGTACCCGGCAATTGCGCCGCTCAATCGCGCCTTGTCCAAGTGCCCAGTACCTCCGGCAATCGCGCCGGCAACCGCCCCGGAAACTAATCCTCCGACCGCCCCATAGAGGACTGAACGCCATACGAAGCTCCACCAGATCGGGAGAACGGTTTTCCACGTCAGCATTACGGACCCCAAAAGAAAGCGGTCCAATACGAGCGTCCGCGAGGACGCCTCGTTTACTGTCGCATGTTCGATGGCAACAAGGTTGGCAGGGAGCAGTCTGCGGCGTCCGGCGCAAAGTCTGGCAGCAGGCAGCTCAGGCTGTGGATGCGCTGGCGGGTGATCCACGCCTGGACCGTGCTGGGCGGCAGCGCGGGCTTGCGCAATGCGGCGAGATGCAGCCACGCTTCGCGGTAGGAAAGCCACAGGGACTGGTCAGCGCGGATCCCCTGCCGGCTGATCGTTCCCCCGATGACGGGAATTCCCGGGGGAGGGAATCCTGGAGGAGGTTGTTGCCGTAAAGACGGTTCGGCGAGTACACGATGGAGGATCGCGCTCAGGCGAGCGTCGGCTTGCCGGGTCGCCTTGGCGTCCGTCGTCGGCAATTTATCGCTTTCCAGGGCCTGCAGGTCTCTCAAGAACACGTTCCAGCTGTGTTGAACATCTTCGATCCAGAAGGCGCCCCGTCCGGTGCCGCTGAGATCCACCTCGTTTTTGGCATGTGCGTTGAAATAGTCAGCGGCGGCGTCTCGCAGCGCGGAGAGGGCTGCTCGCTGGCGCGGCGTGTAACTGGACGCAACGCGCGCGATCGCCTCGTTTCGCCGGGCGTCGCGATAGGTGGCTGCAACTCCCGTGCAGATTCCTTGCATGTACCCGCTGGTGACGTCATCGCAGAAGTCGAAACGTGGTCGTAGTTGCGCTGGCAGCGCGGCGAGATACTCGAGGTGAGACACCCGGCCATTGATCTCCGCCGGGGCGCCGCCGGCCTCGCAGGCAAACTTCGTCGCGAGCGGCAGGTTGGGCTTCACGCCCAGACCGTTGGCGTAAATCATGGACAGCACCGCGGAGCTGGCGACAGGGAAGCGGTTGCCCGCCGCACGTTCAAGGTAGGCGCACGTGCGGGCGCGCACGTAGTCCGGCTTACCGGCAAACCCGTAGTACAGCGCTTCCGAGTTGCACGACATGAGTCCAGAAGCTTGCGCGGTGGTCGGCAAGTCGGCCGTGGGGATCGCGAGGGCGGCGCTGCCGAGACACGTCTGCTGCGTCTCTTCACTGGCGTGGGTGAAATTCCAATCCGTCTTCGGATCGTACCTGGGAAGCCAGGGCTCTGCGGCTCGCGCCACGAACCGCGCGGCAGATCCTCTCTGCGCAGGGGCAGGGGTGGCTGCACAGCCCGCCAGCAAAAGGATCAATGCACATCCTGCGGCGATCCGACTGGTTACCGTCATGATTCTCGCGCCGGGCCGGGT
>JASHVV010000267.1 GCA_030044385.1 Gammaproteobacteria bacterium | reverse complement strand
GATCGGGTCGATTACCAGCCCGGCTTTCGCTGAAAGCCGGGACTGCCGTGCGCTCGATCCAGGTGAAATCGCGATGAGGACCCGATCCCATGACCCCAGAACCAGCACTTCTCGAGGCGCCTGAAGAGGGCCCGACGCAGGCACTCTGCCTGCGCGTCTGCGCCGAGGCCGACCCTGGCGCGCTGGCACGCGTCCTGACCTGTTTCCAGTCCCTCAACATCGTGCCCCGCCGTGTCGTCGCGGAGCAGGGGACGTCGGGTACGCTGTACATCCGGGTCGATGTCACGGGCCTGACGGAAGGGCACCTCTCCTTGATTGCAGCCAAGATCGGGCAGGTTCCCTGCGTGGGCAACGCCTACTGGCACCGGCTCTAGCCGGGTCGCAGCCCGAAAACGTCAGTAATTGACGCCCGGCGCGCATTCACGTATTTTACGTGAATGGTGGCCAAGGCGAACATCACGGTGGCGATCGAGCCCGGGCTCTTGAAGAAGGCGCGCGCGGTGGCCGCGCGGCGCGGACAAAGCGTGAGCGCGCTGCTGGCCGATGAGCTGCGCGAGCTCGTCGATGACGATGCGCGCTATGCATCGGCGCAGAAGCGGGCGCTGTCGCTCTTGCAGAACCCCCTCTCCCTAGGGGGAGTGCCGCTGCGGCGCGAAGAGCTGCATGAGCGCCATCGCCTTCGTTGACAGCAATATCCTGATCTACGCGCACGACCTGGACGCAGGCGTGAAGCGTGAGCGGGCCGCGGCGAAGCTGCGCGAGCTGTGGAGCTCGGGGACTGGCCGGCTCTCCGTCCAGGTGTTGCAGGAGTTCTACGTGAACGCGACGCGAAAACTCGCCACACCTATCGCACGTTCGACGGCGCGGGAAGTCATCAAGACATATGGCGTCTGGATACACCACGCCACGACGGCCGAAACCGTCACACGCGCCACGGAAATCTCCGACCTCGCCCGGATCTCCTTCTGGGATGCGCTCATCGTGGCCTCGGCCGAGGAAGCCGATGCCGATGAGCTCCTGAGCGAGGATCTGAACGACGGCCAGGCGATCGCCGGCATCAGGGTGGTGAACCCTTTGCAGGACGGCTACGTGGGTTCCCAGGTCCACGACGTCAGGTAGACGAGCCCCTCTCAGTGAAAGCGATCATCATCGGCAGCGGGTTGATCGGCACGACCTCCGCCTACTTCCTGGCGAGCCGCGGCTGGGAAGTCACCGTCCTCGACCGTCAGCAAGGGCCGGGGCTGGAGACGAGCTTCGCCAACGGCTCGCTCCTCACACCCAGCATGCCGGAGCCGTGGAACGCACCCGGGAGCTGGCGGGTGCTGCTCGCCTCCATCGGCCGCTCCGACTCGCCGCTGAAGCTGCACCTGAAGGCGCTGCCGCACCTGGGAGCCTGGGGAGCCGGGTTCCTGCGCAACTCGAGCCCGGCGCGCTACGAGCGCAACACCGTCAAGAACCTGAATCTCGCGCTGCATTCGCTCCAGGTCCTGGCGGCCCTGCGGCGCGAGACGGGGATCGAATATGGCGGCACGTCCCACGGGTCGTTGCGGGTCATTCGCGATGCCGCGGCCCTGGAGCGGGCGTTCGCCTGGGGGGAGAAGCTGCAGGCGGCGGGCGGACTGACCTTCCGCCGCCTGACGGCCGACGACATCGTGGCCATGGAGCCGGCGCTGGCGCCGATCGGCAGTCAGCTCGCGGGCGGCATTCACTACCCCGTCGACGAAGTCGGCAACGCCTACAAGTTTTGCGTCGGCCTGGCGGAGCGCGCGCGCCAACGCGGCGTGGAGTTCCGCTTTGCCGCGCCCGTCGACGAGATCGAGGTCCGCCAGGGCAACGTGGCCGCGGTGCTGAGCGGCGGGACGCGCTTCAGCGCCGACCGTTATATCGTCGCCGCGGGCAGCTACAGCCCGATCCTCCTCAGAGAGCTCGGGCTCGACATCCCCGTGCGGCCCGCCAAAGGCTACTCGCTGACTTTCGAGCATCCCCGGCTGCTGCCGCCCTTCAGCCTGCCCGTCTGCGACGACGACTTTCATGCGGTGGTCGTACCCCTCGAGGGCGGCATTCGCGTGGCGGGGACGGCGGAGTTCACGGGTTATGACCTCTCGCTGCCGGAAGCCCGCATCCATAACCTTCTGACGCTCGTCAGGCAGGTGCTGCCCGCAGGTGGGTTCGAGCGGGCGCAGGCCAAGCCGTGGTGCGGGTTGCGTCCGATGTCGGTCGACGGCGTGCCGATCATCGGGCCGACACCGATCGGCAACCTCTGGATCAACACCGGACACGGACACCTCGGGTGGACCATGGCTGCGGGGTCCGGACAGCTCCTGTCGGACCTGATGACGGGAGGCACCCCGCGGGTCAATCCGCAGGCGTACGCGCTCGCGAGGTTCAACGGCGGGCCACTGGACGCAGGGGGTGGATGAGATCATTCTGTGCCGGCGGCGGTCGGGAAGCCGATTCAAGGGGATGAGAGATGCAGCGAGACATCCGTGATACCGCGCCCTATCGGGAGGCCGAGGCCCTGTACCGCACCTTCCGCCGGCCCGGCACCGGCCTCATCGCCGACGCGGCCGAGATCTCGGCCCACGGCAGCCGCGCCGTATTCACCGCCAGTCTGGTCGATTCCGCCAACGAGGCCGCTTCGCGCATCTGCCTGACCGACCTCGTGAGCGGCGACACCCGGGTCCTGACTTTCGGCCCCAACACCGACCGGGCGCCCAAGCTCTCACCCGATGGCCGGCACATCGCTTTCCTCTCCGACCGCCGCAAGGCGGGCGATTTCCAGCTCTACCTGCTCGATGCAATGACGGGGGAGTGCCGGGCCGCACCGGCGGTGGACGGCTGGGTGGAGTACCTCCACTGGTCGCCCAATGGGCGGCGGATCCTGCTGGGCGTTGCCGGGCACGGCGCCGATCTGGCCGGGGCGCAGGGTGCCGCGGCGAGCAAGACGGCCGCCGAGGACCTTCCTGCCTGGCTGCCGGCCGTCGATACGGGGGAGGAGTCTTACCGGTGGCGGCGCGCCTGGGTCTATGACCTGGAGGGGAACTGCGTCAGCCAGCTCGGCCCCGCGGACAGCAATATATGGGAGGCCGCCTGGTGCGGTAACGCTGCCATCACCGTCGTGGTCTCCCCGGGGCCCAGCGAGGGCCTCTGGTATACGGCCCGGCTGGCGGTCATCGAGACGGAGGGCGGGACCACTCGCGACCTCTATGCCCCGCAGGACCAGCTCGGCTGGCCGAGCGGCTCGCCTTCCGGGCGCCATGTCGCCGTGGTCGAGGCGCTCTGCAGCGACCGCTGGATCGTGGCGGGAGACCTGCGGCTGATCGACACGAGGAGCGGCGAGGTCAGGAAGGTCGCGACCAAGGGTATCGACATCACCCACACGGAGTGGCGCTCCGACCGCTACCTGCTGCTCGCCGGGCACCGGGGCTTCGAGACGGTGGTCGCACTCTACGATGTCGAGGCCAACGAGCTCGAGGAAGTCTGGCGAAGCGAGGAGATCACGACCTCCGGCTTCTACACCGTGATCGCAGGCTTCGGCGAGCCGGGCGATTGCGCGCTGGTGGGCGAGGGCTTCACGCGCGCACCGGAGGTCGCCGTCATCCGCCGCGGCCGCTACCAACCCGTCCGGTCCTTCGATCCCGGCGCCGAGGAGGCGCTTGCCGTGCTCGGCGGTGTCGAGACGGTGAAATGGCGGGCGCCCGATGGCCTGGAGATCCAGGGCCTGCTGCTCAAACCGGCCGCGGGCCGGTCGCCCCACCCGCTCGTGCTCAACGTGCACGGCGGTCCGGTGTGGCACTACCGCGCCTTCTGGCTGGGCCGCAGGAGTATCGCAACCCTGATGCTGCTGAAGCGCGGTTACGCCATTTTCCTGCCGAATCCGCGCGGCAGCACCGGACGGGGGCAGGCATTCGTGCGGCCGGTGCTCGGGGACATGGGGGGAGCGGACACCCATGATTACCTGAGCGGCCTGGACCACCTGGTCGAGCGGGGCATCGCCGATCCCGCGCGGCTCGGCGTCACCGGCGGCAGCTACGGCGGCTACATGACGGCCTGGCTGATCACCCAGGATCCTCGCTTTGCCGCCGCCGTCGCGGTCTCGCCGGTCACGAACCAGGTGACGGAGCACCTGATCTCCAACATCCCGCATTTCGTGGCGCTCTTCCTCGAGGACACGTACACGAATCCGGGCGGCAAGTACTTCGACCGCAGTCCGATCAACTTCGCGCACAAGGCGCGCACGCCGACGCTATCCACCTGCGGCGTCCTCGACCGCTGCACCCCGCCGGAAGAGGCCGTGCAGTTCCACAACGCGTTGCTGGAGAACGGGGTCAAATCCGTCCTGGTAACGTACCCGCAGGAAGGGCACGGGGTGCGTAAGTGGCCAGCGACGGTGGACTACGCTGCGCGGACGGTCGAGTGGTTCGAGGAGCACATGGGTAGGGCCGCGAAGCGGCCCTGAGCCG
>JASHVV010000266.1 GCA_030044385.1 Gammaproteobacteria bacterium | reverse complement strand
CCGGTTGGAGAAGCCCGCGATCCGCGTGTACTCCTCGCCGAAGCCGACGCAGCCCGAAAGCAGCACGACGGGAGAGGCGAAATCGAGCCCGCAGAACTTCAGCCGCAAGGCGTCCGGAGCGGCGTTCGTGGCGGAGGTCATGCCGGCACCTTAAAGCCTGTGCGCCCGCACGTCCATCCTGCGCCGCGGCCCGATCAGCCAGGAGCCGAGCCAGCCGATGATCCAGACGATGAGCGCCGTCTTGAAGGCCGACCAGAATCCGCCGTAGATGTGGAACCCCGGCAGCATCCAGGCCACCAGCGCCACCATCGCCGTGTTGACGATCAGCAGGAAGAAGCCGAGGCTGAGAATGGTGATCGGCAGAGTCAGGATGACCAGGATCGGCCGCACGACCGCGTTGACGACTCCGAGCAGCAGGCCGGCGAGCACCAGGGTGGCGGCATCGTTGATGCGGATCCCGGGCACCCAGCGGGTCGCGATCCACAGTCCGATCGCGCTGACCAGCGCCCGGAGCACGAAGGCGGTCACGTGCCCTCCCGCCGCGCGGCGCCCTCGATCAGCGCCTTCAACCGGGTCATCGCCGCCTGCCAGCCCGTTCGCAGCCGCAGGTACTGCGCGTCCCACTCCACCCCGCCCGGCACGCCCGATCCCAGCAGCCGCAGGATGGTGCCGCGCTCGCCCGGGACCGGCTCCAGGATGAAATCATCGACCAGCGCGGTCTCCGCCGGCGGCAGGGCCGCGCTCGGCAGATAGATGAGCCGCATCCGGCGCCCGGGCTCGAACACATCGATGTGCGCCTCGAGCTCCGTGACCCGATCGACGCAGGCCCGAAAGAGTCCGCCGGCGCGGGCGCGGATCTCGGCCTTCGGGGAGCACCAGGTGACGAGCTGGACAGGATCGGTCAGCGCCCTCCACACCGTCTGCACGTCGGTCGCGAGGTCGATCCGGTGGGCATAGCCGCGAGTCTTCTCCTTCATGGGACGCAATTGTGCCATCAGTAACTCCAAATACCGCTATCGTTGTTGCCACGGCTCCGCTTGCCGCCCTCTCCGGAGATTCCATGGCCCTGGTCAACCTGATCGTCGCGCTCGCCCTGCTGGAATACCTCGCCTTCGTCACCGCGGTCGGCATCGCGAGGGAGAGATACAACGTAACGGCCCCGGCGACGTCGGGCAACGAGGTATTCGAGCGTTACTTCCGCGTGCAGATGAACACGCTCGAGCTGCTCATCGTGTTCGTGCCGGCCATGTGGATGTTCGGCTTCTACGTCAACGCCCACGCCGCGGCCGGGCTCGGGGCGATCTACGTCATCGGCCGCGGGGTCTACTTTTTCTCGTACGTCAAAGACCCGAAGAAGCGGTCGCTCGGCTTCGGGCTGTCCGCCGCCCCGGTCGTGGCGCTGGTGCTCGGCGCGCTCGTCGGCACCGCCGTGGCCGCGATTCACGGCCTTTGAGACGGGCGTCAGTCCGTCTCCGATTTGATCGGCCGCGTCATGAGTGCGCGCACCGCGTCGCGCGCCGGCACGCCTTCGTAGAGAACCCGGTAGACGCCTTCGCCGAGCGGCATCTCGACGCCCGCCCGCGCCGCCACCGCCCGCAGCGCCTTGGCCGCGGGGTAGCCCTCCACCACCTGACCGATATCCGCCAGCGCCTGATCGGCCGTCTTGCCGGTCGCCAGCTCGAGGCCGAAGCGCCGGTTGCGGGACTGATCGTCGGTACAGGTGAGCACCAGATCGCCGAGGCCCGCGAGCCCCATGAAGGTGTCGCGCTGCGCTCCCAGAGCCACCCCGAGCCGCATCATCTCCGCCAATCCGCGGGTGATCAGCGCCACGCGCGTGTTGGCGCCGAAGCCCAGCCCGTCCGACAGGCCCGCCCCTACCGCCAGCACGTTCTTGACCGCTCCGCCAACCTCGACCCCGGCGATGTCGGTCGAGGTGTAGGCGCGGAACTGTGCGGAGGAAAGGTCCTGCGCCAGGGTCTTTGCGAACGCTGCATCCGACGACGCTATCGTCATTGCCGTCGGCAGGCCTGCGCCGACCTCGCGAGCGAATGTCGGGCCGGACAGCACGGCCACGGCCCGCTTTGGACCGAGGACCTCGCCCGCGATCTGATGGGGCAGCAGCCCCGAGGGAAGCTCGAAGCCCTTGGTCGCCCATGCGAGCCGCATCTGCGGCGCGAGCAGCGGCGCGAGTCCGGCCAGCACCGGCCGGAAGGCGTGGCTGGGCACGGCGATGAGCACATCGCAGGCGTCACGCAACGCGTCCGCCAGCTCCGGCTGCACCGCCAGCGCCGGCGGGAACAGCCCCGCCGCGAGATAGCGGTCGTTGCGCCGCTGTTGCGCCATCGCCGCGAGGCGTGCGCGGTCCCGCCCCCACAGCCGGGTGGGCCGGCCGCTGCGCGCAAACTGGATGGCCAGCGCCGTCCCCCAAGAGCCGGCCCCCAGCACGGCGACCGGCGAGCCGCTCCCGGCGACCGCGCTCATGACCTTGACCTTCTCAGGTCAATTGGTCTGCTCGGGCGGCCGATTCTGGTTCGCCGCGTACAGCGCGTCGAAGTTGACAGGCGGCAGCAGGAATTGCGGGAATCCACCCTGGGTCACGAGGTGCGAGACAGCGGCGCGCGCATAGGGGAAAAGCACCCCGGGGCAGACGCTGCCGATGGCGCGCTTGGCGTCCTCGTCCGACAGGTTGCGCATCAGGAAGATGCCGGCCTGCTTCACCTCGACCAGGAAGATCGTGGCGTCGTTCTGCTTGGCGGACACGGTCACCGTCAGCACGATCTCGCGCACGTCGGCGGCGAGCGCCGCCGCGCCGGTATGCAGGTCCAGATTGATCTGCGGATTCCAGTTGCCGTCCACGCGCGGGCCGTTCGGCGCCTCGTAGGAGCAGTCCTTCAGGTACACGCTCTGCAGGGCAAGGACCGGGCCATTCGTCGCCTCGGGCGCCGGCGCGACGCCGGCAACTTCATTCGTCATCTGTCACTCCAGTTTGCAATAGTTTGTCGAGATCCCCGCGGGCGTCGAGGTCGAGCAGATCGTCGCAGCCGCCGACGTGCGTCCCGCCGACGAAAATCTGCGGTACCGTGCGCCGCCCGCTGCGGGACATCATTTCCGTCCGGGCCGCCGGCACGGTCTCGATGTCGATCTCCTCCAGCGCGACACCCTTGCGCCCGAGCAGTTGCCGCGCGCGCTCGCAATACGGACACCAGCTCGTGGCGTACATCACGACCTTGGGGCGGGTCATCCGCTCGCCTTCGCGCCCTTCTCCAGCGGCAGGTTGTCCGAGCGCCATGCCGCCACGCCGCCGCGCAGGTTGAAAGCCTGGGTGAATCCCTGGGCCTTCAGCTGCCGCGCCGCCGCCGTGCCGAGCGAGCCCGACTCGTCATAGACGATGAGCGGCTTCTGCAGGTGCTTCTTCAGCGTCTCGCCGGCCTTCAGGATCTGCTCCCCGTCCATGCGTCGCGCCCCGGAGAGGTGGCCGGCGGCGTAGGGCTCCGCGGCCCGCAGGTCGATGACGACAGCGCCGCGATTCATCAGCCGGATGGCGTCCTGCGGCGTGATCGCGCTGAGAGTGGCCGCGCGCGCGCGGAGCTCGATCACGATGACCGCCACCAGCACCACGACCGTGGCGAGGACGAGCCAGTGATTCATCTGAACGTATTGGGTGAGACGGTCCATGCGCAACGCCGCGGAAGGTCGTATCGGCCGTAAAAAGGGCGCGCATTATAGCGCTCCTATGCGCCTCCTCCGCATCCTCTGGCTGATCGCTCCCGCGCTGCTCTGCGGCCTTGCCGCCGCGCGCCAATCCCATGGCAATGCCGGCCAGGCTCGGGCACAGCTCGAGGCGGTCCGCAGCCAGATTGCGCTCATCACCCGGCAGGTGAGCCGCGGGCAGGCGGAACGGGACCGCCTCACGCGGCAGCTGCGCGCGACGGAAGAGTCGGTCGGCAAGGCCCAGACGGCCCTCGATGGCCTGCAGCAGCAGCGCGCTGCCGGCGCCGCCCGGCGCGCGCAGCTCGAGGCGCAGATGCGCCAGGGCGAGGCCGACCTGTCCGGCACGCGCACCGCGCTCGCCGGACAGCTGCGCGCCGCCTACCTCATCGGACGGCAGGAGCCGTTGAAGCTGCTGCTGAATCAGGGTGATCCGGCGCGGGCCGGCCGGATGTTCGTCTACTACAGCTACCTGGGGCGGGCGCGCGCGCAGCAGATCCAGGCGATCGAGGCGGATCTGCAGCGCATCGGCCAGCTCGACACGCAGCTGCAGGCGCAGGATGCGAAGCTCGCGGGCCTGCAGCAGGCGCAGCAGGCCCAGGTCTCGGCCCTGCGGCAGGCGCGCTCGCGCCGCTTGCAGGTGCTGGCCAGCATTTCCGTGCAGACTCGCACCCGATCCGCGCGGCTCGCCCGCCTGCGGCGGCAGCAGAGGGGCCTCGAGTCGCTGCTGGCGCAGCTGCGCCGCGCGACGGCGAGCCTGCCGGCGGAGGATCTGGGTCATTCCCTGTTTGGACGGCTTCGCGGCCGGCTCTCCCGGCCCGTCGCCGGCAGGATCATCGAGGGCTATGGCGAGGAGCGTGCCGGCGGCCTCAAGTGGCAGGGCGATCTCTTTGCCACGCAGCGCGATGCGCCGGTGCATGCCGTATCCCAGGGGAGGGTGGTCTACGCCGACTGGCTGGCAGGGCTGGGGCTCCTCATCATCATCGATCATGGCGACGGCTACATGAGCCTCTACGGCCACAACGCCCGCCTCTACGAGTCGGTCGGGCAGCGGGTCGCGGCGGGTCAGACCATTGCGCAGGCCGGCGACAGCGGCGGCAGCGCCCGGCCGGAGCTCTACTTCGAGATCCGCAAGGAAGGCAAGCCCCTCGATCCGCGGCTCTGGCTGCGGCCTTGAATGTGAAGGGCATCTAGGTTTGACGCCGCGGGCGGACGCCTCTTGGGCGAACCGCCAACTTGCGCAAAGCCGGCCGGCGTGGCCCCGAGCGACAGTGGCCACCATTTTTCCATATCCCATCACGGCTGCCGCGGCATGAGCCGGTCTTCGGAAGACAAAATGACGCTCGAGGCCCCCTCCGGCCGGCCCGAGGCGTCCGCAAAGCCGCCGGACACCTGGAGCGGCCTGCAGCCGTATGCGCAGGTCTGCCGGATGCTGCTGCCCGCCCGCAGCGTCTCGATATTCGACGCCCGCGGCGTGCTGCGCTGGTCGACCGAGGCGGCACCCGCAGCCGAGCTGAAGCCCATCGTCGCCGCTGTCCTGGCCGATGCAGGCTCTGCTTCGCAGAGCGCCCGCGATCTCCACATGCTGTCCGACGGCACGTCGGCCTACGTATTCCGGATCCGGGACGACGCGCGCCGTGTGCTCGCGGTCGTTGCCGTCGTGCGCGCGGCGGCCGGCGAAGGGAACGACGAGACGCGCGACTACGCCGCCGTGCGCGCGCGGCTCGGGCCCGCCCTGGAGTGTCTGCGCCGCGAAATGCTGGCGCGCGTGGTGATCGGCAGACTGAAGCACAATGCCGCGGAGCTCGAGCAGATGCGCCGCAGCACGGCGGCCGGCAGCTTCGATTCGCTGACGGGTCTCTACACCCGTCCGGCCTTCGAGACCCGCGTGCGCCTGGAGGTCGCGGGCGCCGAGGGCTCCTCGTCCTGGAGCTCCCTCTACATCAACGTCGATCAGCTTCACGTCATCAACGACAACTTCGGCATGCGTGTCGGCGACGGCGTGCTCGGCCAGCTCGGCGAGCTGTTGCGCAGCCGCCTGCCGCAGGGGGCGTTCGCGGCCAGGATCTCGGGAGATCGCTTCGCGGTGCTCGTGCCCGGACACCTCGATGACGCCGAGCGCTTCGGAGAAACGCTGCGCGAGGCGGCCGAGCAGCTGGGCACCACGCACGACAACTCGCGGCTGCGGGTCTCGATCAGCGTCGGTGTGGCCGCGCTCGATTCCAGCGCGGGCGAGCTGATGCATTCGCTCGCTGCCGCCGAGACTGCCTGCAAGGCCGCCAAGGACCGCGGCCGCAACCGCGTGGAGGTCTACCGCACCAACGATGTCAGCCTGGTGCGCAGGTTCGCCGACATCAACATCGTCGGACGGCTGCACGATGCGATCAGCTCCGGCCGGCTGCGCCTCGATGCGCAGCTCATCCTGCCTTTCGAGCGGGACTCGCGCCTCAAGCCCCACTACGAGCTCCTGGTGCGCATGCTGGACGAGGACGGCACCGCCGCAGGTCCCGACAGCTTCATGTCGGCTGCGCTGCGTTACCAGCTCATGCCGAGCATCGACCGCTGGGTGATCGACACGGCGGTCGAGCGCCTCAAGGCGTGCGCCGGCGTGCTGTCCCGCGCGCCGCTCGGCTTCGCCATCAACTTTTCCGGACAGTCGCTCAACGACGAGGCCTTCGACGACTTCCTCATCGAGCGGATCAAGTCCAGCGGGCTGTCGCCGGAGCTCTTCTGCTTCGAGCTGACGGAGAACGCCACCATCGCCAGCATCGCGCGCGCCACGGCCCTGCTGAGCAAGCTGCGAGCGCTCGGTTGCGGCATTGCGCTCGATGACTTCGGTACCGGGCTTTCCTCGCTCTCCTACCTGCGCCAGTTGCCGGTGACCATGCTGAAGATCGATGGCAGCATCGTCCGCGACGTCGTCGGCGATCCGCGCACGGAATCCATGGTGCGTGCCATCGCACAGCTCGCACGCACCATGTCGCTCACCACTGTCGCGGAGTACGTGGAGACCGAAGCCATCCGCACCCGCGTCGCCACCCTGGGAGTCGACTACGGGCAGGGATTTGCAATCTCGAAGCCGCTGCCGCTGGACGACCTGCTGGCGGAGATCACCGCACCTTCCGCCCCGGACCGGGTCGCGCGCGCGGACCTGGTCATCGCGAGCCCCGCTCACTGATCCGCCGGGGGCGTTGGTCGGACCGTGCCCACCGGCGGTCGGGCGCCCATTGACCGCCGGGACCGGGCGTAGCATCGTTCCAACCTTTGATCCCACGGGGGGATTCATCACATGTCGAGCCGCAAGCGCACGCTGATCGCGCTGGTTACGGGGGCGATTTTCGGCTTTTCCGCCGCTCTCGCGGGCGGGGTGCTGGCGGCGGGCCCGAGCGCCCAGGACGTCCAGGGCGCCGGCGATTCCGCCACCCTCCCGTGGCAGGAAGCCCGCCTCTTCGCCGAAGTCTACGAGCACATCAAGCGCGATTACGTCGATCAGATCAGCGACCGCAAGCTGATGGACGCGGCCATCCGCGGCATGGTGTCCTCGCTCGATCCTCACTCCGCCTACCTGAACAGCCAGGAGTTCGAGGAGACCCGCCTGAGCACCATGGGATCCTATCCGGGCGTCGGCATCGAGGTGGCCGCGGACGGCTCGGCCGTGAAGATCCTGCATGCCATCCCGGGCTCCCCGGCCGAGCAGGCCGGGCTGCGCGCGGGCGATGAGATTCTGGCGATCGACGGCAAGGACGTGGGCGCCGATGTGTCGGGCGCCATCGAGCACATGCGCGGGACCTCGGGAAGCACGGTGACCCTGACCATCCATCGTGCCGGCAGGCCCGGCGTGCTGAAGTTTGCGCTGCGCCGCGCCAACGTCGAGGTTCATAGCGTCGACTATCAGAGTCTGCGGCCGGGATATGGCTACGTGCGCATCGAGGAGTTCACCGACACGACGCCTGATGAGGTGAATGCCGCGATATCGAATCTCCAGCGCAACAATCCTGGCGGACTGAGCGGGCTGGTGCTCGATCTGCGGGACAATCCGGGCGGCGTGCTCGAGTCGGGCGTGGCCGTGGCGGACGACTTCCTCAACAGCGGCGTGATCCTCACCGCCGAGGGACGGACGCCCGATGCCCGGTTCGAGATGGATGCCACACCGGGCGACCTCATGAACGGCGCCCCCATCGTGGTGCTGGTGAACAGCGGTACCGCCTCAGCCGCGGAGATCGTCTCGGCCGCGCTCAAGGATCACGGGCGTGCGCTGCTGATCGGGCACAGGACCTACGGCAAGGGCACCGTGCAGACCGTCATCCCGCTGGAGTACGGCGGCGCCGTGAAGCTGACCACCTCCCGGTACTTCACGCCCTCCGGAGGCTCGGTGCAGGGCAAGGGCATCCTCCCCGACATCGTCGAGGACGGCCCGGAGCATCAGCCCGCCGATGTCATGACCGCGAAAGATGCTCCCTCGCTGCAATCGCGTGATGCCGAGGTGCGGCTTGCCCTGACCACCCTGCGTGCCGAGGTCCACGGCAGCAATGGGTCCGGACACCTGGTCAAGACGCTGGCGACGGACGTTCCGCCGGCCCTCGCCGCCGACGATCTAGTGCCGTAGTTAAGGGGGCGCAATCCGGTTCTGCTAGTCTCCGGGTCCGCTTTGCGGCCGTCTGGAGCCTGCTGAAACATGCTGTCATGGCTGCTCGACCTCGTGCTGCACCTCGACCGGCATCTGGTCGGACTGGTGGCGCAGGTCGGCCTCTGGATCTACCCGATCCTGTTCGCCGTCATTTTCGCCGAGACCGGCCTCGTCGTGACGCCGTTCCTGCCCGGC
>JASHVV010000265.1 GCA_030044385.1 Gammaproteobacteria bacterium | reverse complement strand
TCGTTGTCCGCGCGCATGATGATGCTGACGTACTTGATGGTGACCGAGATCGTCAGCGCCCACAGGATGAGCGACAGCGCGCCGAGCACCAATTCGCTGTCGAAATGGCCGGCCACGGTCAGCGTCGCATCGAACGCGTACAGCGGGCTCGTGCCGATGTCCCCGTAGACGACACCGAGCGCGCCAACGGCTGCCGTCATGGTCCAGCGACGAGATTGCATCATGAGGTGAGCGCCGCGCGCCTTCAGCGGCGCCGCGCTGACTTCCTGGCGGTCCCGCGCCCGGTGTCCCTGCCTCGCTGCTGTATGTTGCGCGCCTGCCGTGTGCGCTTGGGCGCCGGCCATTGCCGCTTCGGCTTCGGCGCGGGAGGCGGGTCGCGCGGCCACAACATCGTGCCGCGGCACTGCGGGAAGCCGCAGCGGCAGGCGAAGATCTCGTCTATGCCGGGCGGGTCGTCGTCCTCGCGCTGGATCTGATAGTCGTAGGTCATCTCCTCGCCGGGCGCGATGGTGCGAATGGCTTCGATGAACACCCGCCGGCGCTCGATCACCGACTCGCAGTTGGGATTGCAGGAGTGATTGAGGAATCGCGCCTCGTTGCCGTCGACGCCGGCGTCGATGACGGTCTTCGAGTCGACGATGAAGAGGAACGTGTGGGCGTCGCTCGCGTCCTTGCCCTCATAGCGGCGGTCGGCCTCCGCATGCGACACCCGCTCGCCGAGATACTCGACGATGCGGGTGCCTTTGCGGATGCGGCGCAGCGCGAAGGCGCCCTGGCCATGGACCGGGGAGCGGCGCACCTGGAACAGCGGCTGGCGCGCCACGTCAGACCGCCACCGGGGCGGCGATGGCGGGGTGATGCTGGTAGCCCACGAACTCGAAATCCTCGAAGGTGTAGTCGAACAGGGTGGCGGGCCGGCGCCGCAGCTCGAGCCGCGGCGGCGGGAAGGGAGCGCGCGCGAGCTGCAGCCGCGCCTGCTCCACGTGATTGAGATACAGGTGGCAGTCACCGCCCGTCCAGACGAGCTCGCCGGGCTCGAGGTCGCACTGCTGCGCGAACATGTGGGTGAGCAGCGCGTAGCTCGCGATGTTGAAAGGCACGCCCAGGAACACGTCGGCGCTGCGCTGATAGAGCTGGCAGGAGAGCCGGCGGTTGGCCACGTAGAACTGGAAGAGCGCGTGGCAGGGCATGAGGCGCATCTGCTCGAGCTCGCCCACGTTCCAGGCGCTGACCAGGATGCGGCGGGAGTCCGGATTGCCGCGCAGCTGCTCGAGCGCCGCGCGGATCTGATCGACGCTGCGTCCGTCGGGCGCCGGCCAGGCGCGCCACTGCCGGCCGTAAACCGGCCCCAGCTCGCCGCTCTCATCGGCCCATTCGTCCCAGATGCTGACCCCGTGCTCTTGCAGCCAGGCGACGTTGGTCTCACCGCGCAGAAACCACAGCAGCTCGTAGACGACCGAGCGCAGGTGGACGCGCTTCGTCGTGACCAGCGGAAATCCCCGCGACAGATCGAAGCGCAGCTGCTCGCCGAAGAGCGACAGCGTGCCGGTGCCCGTGCGGTCGCCTTTGCGCGCGCCGCTTTCCAGGATGCGGCGCATCAGGTCGAGGTAGGGTTTCATCGCGCGCCGCTCACTGGGCAGTGGCAAAGTTACCCGAGCGCACGCGAGCGCTGTAGGCGTAGGTCAGCAACGCGCCGCCGATGAGGATCATCGGCAGCGACAGCACCTGGCCCATGGTGAGCCAGCCCCAGGCGAGATAGCCGATCTGCGGATCCGGCACGCGCACGAATTCGACTAGGAAGCGGAACAGGCCGTAAAGCAACAGGAAGAGACCGGAGGGCGCCAACCGCGGGCGCGATGTCGAGGTGAACCACCACATCAGCGCGAAGAGCACGATGCCTTCGAGGAATCCCTCGTAGAGCTGCGACGCCTGCACGCGCAGAATGCACGGCGTGATCCCGAAGCGCGCGCACTCCGAGAGCGCATTGCTCGCCTGGGAAAGATGCAGGTGCCTCGGGTCGACGATGAAGCCCCACGGCAGCGTCGTGGGCTTGCCCCAGAGCTCGCCGTTGATGAAGTTGCCCATGCGGCCGAAGAACAGGCCGGGCGCCGGCAGCGGCGCCGTGAAGTCGAAAACGTCGGCGATGCTGCGGCGCCGGCGCCGGGCGAATATCGCGAGGGCGATGATTGCGCCGATGAAGCCGCCGTGAATGGACATGCCCCCGTCCCAGATCTGGAGCGGGTACCACGGGTTCTGGGCCGTCCAGAACGTGAGGCCGTAAACGAGCACATAACCTATCCGCCCGCCCAGAACGCCGCCGACCATCCCAAAGAAGACGAGGTCGTCGACGTCCACCGGCTTCCACGTCGAGCCGGGTTTGGCGGCGCGCCAGCGAGCGAGTAGCCACGCGGCCGCGAACCCGAGCAGGTACATGATGCCGTACCAGTGCACCCTGATCGGACCCAGCCGCAGGGCGATCGGGTTGATGTCCGGATAGACGAGCATGGCGGCGGAGTTTAGCCGACCTCGCGCGTCACGCGGCAGAAGAACGCCTTGAGATACCGCGTTTCCGGGATGGCAGGATGCACCGGATGGTCGGGCGATTGGCCGCCGGCCTCCAGGATCTGCACGAAGCGGCCCGTGTGGCGGGCGGCCGTCTGAATGGCGGTCACGAGCTCGTCGGCCGCGAGGTGGTACGAGCAGGAGCAGGAGACCAGCAGCCCCTCGCGATCGATCAGGGAAAGCGCGAGCTGATTGAGCTTGCGGTACGCGGCCTGCCCCTGCGGGATGTCCTTCTTGCGCTTGATGAAAGCCGGCGGATCGAGCACGACGACATCGAAACGCTCGCCGCGCTCGTGCAGCGCCTTCATCGCCTCGAACGCATCGGCGCGGATCGTCTGCAGCGTGAGCCCGTTCGCCTGCGCGTTGCGCCGCGCGAAATCGAGCGCCGTTTCCGAGGAGTCGATGCAGCTTGCCGCGGCGGCGCCGGCCTTCAGGGCGGTGATGGCCCAGGCCCCCACATAGCTGCAGAC